>CAKZJK010000566.1 GCA_936942565.1 uncultured Caulobacter sp.
TGGCGAGGACGAGACGCAGGCGGCTGGCGTTGGCGGAGACCTCGCGCAGGTTGGCGGGACCGCCGAGGGCGGCGAGGAGGGCCTGGGCCTTGGCGTTGTCCTGGGCGGTCGGGGCGGGCTTGGCCTTGGCCTTGGCCTTGGCCGGTTGGGCCTTTTCGGGCCGAACCTGGAGCGCGGAATTTCCCATGGCCGCGCGGATCTCGCCGGCGACGGTGTCGGCGATGGGGCCAAGGACCACCTGCAGGGCCTTGTCGGAGGGCTTGACGATCCCGCGCGCGCCGAGCGCCTTGAGGGCGGCCTCGTTGACGGCGGCCTGGTCGGCGACGATCAGGCGAAGACGGGTGGTGCAGGCGTCGACGCTGGCGAGATTGCCCGCCCCGCCGAGGGCCTGGACGAAGTCGGCCCCGCGCCCGCCGCCGGTGGCGACGCTGGCGGCCGGAGCGGCCTCGTCGTCCTCGCGACCGGGGGTCTTGAGGTCGAACCGGGCGATGGCCCAGCGGAAGAGGCCGTAGTAGAGGCCGGCGTAGACCAGACCGATCGGGATCAGCCACAGCGGCCGGGTCGCCTTGCCGAAGTTCAGGACGTAGTCAAAGAGGCCCGCCGAGAAGGTGAAGCCCAGCTTCACATGCAGCACGTCCAAGAGCGCCATGGACACGCCGGTCAGGACGGCGTGGATCGCGTAGAGCGCCGGGGCCAGGAACATGAACGAGAACTCGATCGGCTCGGTCACCCCGGTCAGGAACGAGGTCAGGGCCAGCGAGGCCAGCATGCCGCCCACGGCCTTTTTCTTCTCGGGCTTGGCGGCGTGGTACATGGCCAGGCACGCGGCCGGCAGCCCGAACATCATCACCGGGAAGAACCCGCTCATGAACGCCCCGGCGGCGGGGTCGCCGGCGAAGAAGCGGCGCAGGTCCCCGGTGGCGCCGTGATAGTCGCCGACCACGAACCAGGCGATGTTGTTGAGGATGTGGTGCAGGCCGGTGACGATCAGGATCCGGTTGAGGAACCCAAACACCAGCAGGCCGATCTCGCCCGAGCCGACCACGGCCCGGCTGGCCGCGTCGACCCCGCCGTTGATCGCATCATAGCCAAGACCCAGCAGCAGGGCGATCAGCAGGCCCGCCAGCCCCGAGACGATCGGCACGAACCGCCGGCCGCTGAAGAAGGCCAGGTACTCGGGCAGCTTGAAGCCGGAGAAGCGGTTGTAGAACAGGCCGCCGATGATCCCCGAGACGATGCCGATCGGCACGCTGAGCTTTCCCAGCGCCTTTGCCTTGTAGGCGGCGCTGGCCAGGTCCGCATGGGCCTGGATGAGGCCCGCGGTGACCTCGGCCGGGACATTCAGTAGGGCCTTGGCGCCCTCGGTGGCGATCAGGAAGCAGACGACGCCGGCAAGACCCGCGGCGCCATTGTTCTCGCGAGCCAGGCCCACGGCCACGCCGATGGCGAACAGCAAGCCAAGGTTTGAGAAGATCGCGTCGCCGGCGGCGGCCACGAAGCCGATGTTGAGAAGATCCGGCTGGCCCAGGCGCAGGAGCAGGCCCGCCACCGGCAGCACCGCGATCGGCAGCATCAGGGCCCGGCCCAGCGGCTGGAGGATCTCGAGCGGAGACTTCATCGGGGTCAGGCTCCGAGCGTTGCTTGAACGAGGCCGCGCACGGCCTCGGGCGAGGTCTGGGCCAGGGCTTGGCGGGCGAGGTCCTGGCAGGCGGCGATGTCGAGGGCGCGGACGCGGGCCTTGACCTCCGGGGCGATGGCGGCCGTGGTCGAGAGCTCGGTGACCCCCAGGCCCAGCAGGATCGGGGTGGCCGCGACATCCGAGGCCAGGCCCCCGCAGACCCCGACCCAGCGGCCGTGGGCCTTCGCGCCCTGGCAGGTCTGGGCGATCATCCGCAGCACCGCCGGGTGCAGGGCGTCGATGCGGGCGGCCAGCTCGGGATTGCCCCGGTCCATGGCCAGGACGTACTGGGTGAGATCGTTGGTGCCGATCGACAGGAAGTCGGCCTCGGCGGCGAGCAGGTCGGCGGTCACGGCCGCCGCCGGGGTCTCGATCATCACGCCCAGTTCGACGTGGTCGGTGATCCCAAGCTCGCGCTTGGCCTCTTCCAGCACCGCGCGCACGGCGCGCAGCTCATCCAGGCTGGCGATCATCGGGACCATGATCTTGCACTGGCCCCCTTTTGCGCCCTTGGGAGGCTGAACCCGCAGGATGGCGCGCAACTGGGTCTTGAGCAGATGCGGACGCCACAGGCTGACGCGCACGCCGCGCAAGCCCAGGGCCGGGTTCTCCTCGGCCGGGATCGGCAGGTAGGGCGCGGCCTTGTCGCCGCCGACATCGAGCGTGCGCACGATCAGCGGCTTGCCTTGCAGGGCGTCGGCGATGGCCTGGTACTGGCGGGCCTGCTCGTCCTCGTCGGGCGGGGTCTGGCGATCCAGGAACAGGAACTCGGTGCGCAGGAGGCCAGAGCCCTCCGCGCCGTTCTCGATGGCGGCCAGGGCGTCCTTGACCGAGCCGGTGTTGGCGAAGACCTCGATGCGGGTTCCGTCGCGGGTCACCGCAGGATCGTGGGCGGCGGCCTTGGCGGCGGCCTTGGTCGCCTGGCGCTGGGCCAGCGCCGTCTGGGCCGCCTCCAGGGCCGGAGCGTCGGGGGCGACGCGCAAGGACCCGCCGTCGGCGTCGAGGATCAGGGCGGTTCCGTCGGCGATGGAGAGCGCCGCTCCGCCCAGGGCCACCAGGGCCGGGATGCCCATGGCCGCGGCCAGGATCGCCACGTGCGAGGTTGGACCGCCGCGCGCGGTGGCGAAGCCGGCGATGACGCCGGGATCGGCGCCCATCAGCTGCGAGGGCAAGAGCTCGTCGGCCAGCAGGATCGCGCCGGGCGGCAGGACCGTGGCCTCGTCGTCCTCGCCAGAGAGGGCGCGCAGCACCTGGCGCTCCAGATCGATCAAATCATCGACCCGCTCGGCCATGCGGCGATCGCCCAGCGCCCGCAGCGCCTCGACATAGCCGCGCACCGCCGCGCGCCAGCCAAAGCCGGCGCTCTTGCCCGCCGCGATCAGGCTCTTGGCCTTCCCGAGAAGCTCGGGGTCGTCCAGGAAAGCCAGGTGGGCCGACAGGATCGCCTTGCGGGCCTTGTCGCCCCCAGGGGTGTTTTCCTTCCCGGCGTTGGCTTCGATACGGCCGCGGACCTTGTCCAGCGCCGCGTTCAGCGCGGTCTCTTCGTGAGCGACGCCCTCGCCCTGCTCGCGCACGGCGATGTCCGACGAGGCCAGGCGCACGGCCTTGCCGATCGCCAAGCCCGGCGCGGCCAGCACGCCCTTGAGCACCCCGTCGGCCGGCAGCGCCGCCGGAGCCAGGGGCTCGGGCGCGGCGATCGGGGTCGGCGCGACCGGAGCCTTGGCCGGAACCGGCGCCCCCTCGCCCATGCCGCTCTCGATCAGGTCGGCGATGGCGTCGACGGCGGCCTGGGCGTCCGGGCCCGAGGCCAGCACTTGGATCGCGTCGCCATGGCGCACAGCCAGGGCCATCAGCCCCACCGGGCTCCGGGCGCTCGACCGACGCTCGCCCACGACCAGCGCCGCCTCGGCCGTGAAGGTCTTGGCCAGTTCGGCGATCCGCGCCGCCGGCCGCGCGTGGATCCCGTGCATCAGCGGCACGGTCACGGCGCGGGAAATCTCGTTGGTCGGTTCGGAGGCGTCCGTCGTCGCCGCGCCGCCCGCCGCCTTGTCGCCCAGGGCCCGCAGCTCCATCAGGAACCCGCCCGCCTCCACGGCTATATCCTGGTCGCGGCGGACGATCTCGAAGGCCTCGGGATTGGTGATGACCACCGGCGTGATCAGGCTCTTGGCCTTCTGGGCCAGCAGGTCCAGGTCGAAGCGGATCAGCGTCTGGCCGGCCTTCACCGCCTGGCCCTCGCGCACGCAAGGCTCAAAGCCCTCGCCGCCCAGCGCCACCGTCTCCAGACCCACATGCATCAGGATCTCGGCCCCGCAGTCCGCCCGCAGCGTCACCGCGTGACCCGCCCGGTGCGCCGAGATCACCACCCCGTCGCACGGCGCGACCAACTCCGACCCCAACGGATCGATCGCCACCCCGTCACCCAGCATCCGCCCCGCGAACACCGCGTCCGGAACCTCCGACAACGACGCGATCCAGCCCTTCAGCGGTGAAGACAGCACCAAAGCCGACATCTGAATCGCCCCCTTTCCGCCGCGTCCGAGCGACGGAGAGGCACTACATTCCATTTTAATACCATTTGGCAAGGCCACTTTTGCATTCTGGCATGGCCACTCTTGCTAAGTTGCCAGAATAGCCAATATAACCTGACAAATCGGCGGGACGCGGGTATGAAGCGTTGACATCCGTCGCCGGATAATCGGACTCATATTGGTATCCGACGGTTTGGCCGCCGGGGTCACGCAACCGCAGGAGGCGGAGAAGTGTCTCTTTCCCAGCGCATAGGCTTCGCCCACGGGGCGGTTTCTGCGCCCCTGTATCTTCAGCTGCAGCGCGCTCTACGCGAGGCGATCCAGTTGAAGGTGCTGAGCCCGGACGACGCCCTCCCCCCCGAGCGGGACATGGCCGACGATTTCAACGTCTCGCGCATCACGGTGCGCAAGGCGCTGGAGGGCCTGGTCAACGAAGGCCTGCTGACTCGCCGCCAGGGCGCGGGCACCTTCGTCGCCGCCCGCGTCGAGAAGAATTTCTCCAAGCTGACCTGCTTCACCGAGGACATGATCTCGCGCGGCCGCGCGCCGCACAGCGAATGGATCACCCGGGCCGAGGGCGCGGTGACGCCGGAAGAGGCCTTGATGCTGGGCGTGTCGCCCAACACGCCAGTCTATCGATTCCACCGCATCCGCTTCGCCGACGGCGCGCCGATGGCGGTGGAGTACACCACGATCGCCGCCTTCGCCCTGCCCTCGCCCGAGGTGGTCAAGGACTCGCTCTACGAGGCGATGGCCACGCACGGGCACCGTCCCGCGCGCGCGCTTCAGCGTCTCCGCGGCGTGCTGATCAATCGCGATCACGCGGCGCTGCTGGGCGTGAAGCCCAAGGACGCCGGCCTCCTGGTCGAGCGGCGCGGCTTCCTGAAGGACGGCCGAGCCGTCGAGATCTCCCATTCCTACTACCGCGGCGACGCCTACGACTTCGTCGCCGAACTGAACGACGCATCCTGACCAGCGCTCGCGCGCTGGCATGTTTCAAAGGACCACGAGCTTGGAGGCGACTGTCTTGACCCGTCCTGAAGGCCCCACGTCGGGGCGGCTGGCGCCGGAAAGCACGAAGATGTTCGCCGAGGCCAGCCAAGGCGCGGCGGTGGCCAAGGCGCTGCTCTCTGCAAACGCTGAACGCGTCGCGGCCCTGGCCGAGCGCCTGCGCGCCAACCCACCGCGCGTGGTCGTCACCTGCGCGCGCGGCAGCAGCGACCACGCCGCGACCTTCGCCCGCTACCTGATCGAGACCAAGGCGGGCGTGCTGACCTCGTCGGTCGGCCTGTCGGTCAGCTCGGTCTACGACGCATCGCCGAACCTTGAAGGCGCGCTGTGTCTGGCGGTCTCGCAGTCGGGCAAGAGCCCCGACCTGCTGGCGGCGGTGACGGCCGCCAAGGCCGCCGGCGCCTATGCCGTCGCCCTGGTCAATGTCGAGGACTCGCCCCTGGCCCAGCTGGCTGACGCGGTGATCCCCTTGCACGCTGGACCCGAGCTGTCCGTGGCGGCCACCAAGTCCTACATCGCCGCCCTGGTGGCGGTGACCCAGCTGATCGCCGCCTGGACGGAAGACGGCGAGCTGGCGACGGCCCTGGCGGATCTGCCCGCGGCGCTCGAGCAGGCCTGGGAGCTCGACTGGTCGGCGGCTGGCAAGCGCTTGGAGACAGCGACCAACCTCTATGTGCTTGGCCGGGGCGTGGGCTTCGGCGTCGCCCTCGAGGCGGCCCTGAAGTTCAAGGAGACCTGCGGCCTGCACGCCGAGGCCTTCAGCGCCGCCGAGGTGCTGCACGGCCCGATGGCCCTGGTAAAGGACGGCTTCCCGGCCCTGGTCTTCGCCCAGAACGACGAGAGCCGCCAGAGCGTCGAGGACATGGCCGAGGGCCTGAAGGCGCGCGGCGCCGACGTCTTCCTGGCCGCTCCAGGTAAGAGCGGCGATGATCTGTTGCCTAGCCTCAAGACCCATCCGGTGCTGGAGCCGATCCTGATGGTCCAGAGCTTCTACCGCATGGCCAACGCCCTGTCGGTGGCGCGCGGCTACGATCCCGACAGCCCGCCCCACCTCAACAAGGTCACTGAAACCGTCTGATGCCGGTCGCTCTTGTAAATGGCCGAGTGCTGACCCCGGCCGGCGTCATCGACGGCCAGGCCGTCCTCGTCGAGGGCGGCAAGGTCGCCGCCATGGTTCCGATGAACGCGGTCCCCGCCGGCGCCGAGCGCCAGGACCTGGCCGGCGGGCTGCTGGTCCCAGGCTATATCGACACCCAGGTCAATGGCGGCGGCGGGGTGCTCTTCAACGACGCCCCGACGGCCAAGACCATCGCGGCGATCGGCGCGGCCCACCGCGCCTATGGCACGACGGGTTTCCTGCCGACCCTGATCAGCGATGATCTGGACGTGGTCGACGCGGCCCTGCGCGCCACCGAGGCGGCGATCGACCAGGGCGTCCCCGGCGTGCTGGGCGTCCACATCGAGGGCCCGTTCCTCAATCCCAAGCGCAAGGGTATCCACGACGAGGCCAAGTTCCGGGTCATCGACGAGGCGGCCATCGCCCTGCTCTCCTCGCTCAAGCGCGGCAAGCTCTTGCTGACCCTGGCCCCCGAACGGACCACGCCCGAGGTGATCGCGCGCCTCTCCAAGGCCGGCGTCATCGTCGCCGCCGGCCACACCAACGCCCGCTATGAGACCATGCGCCAGGCCATCGACCATGGCCTGACCGGCGTCACCCACCTCTTCAACGCCATGTCGCCGCTGACCAGCCGCGAGCCTGGCGTCGTCGGCGCGGTGCTGGAGGACCAGAGCGTCTGGGCCGGCATTATCGTCGATGGCCGCCACGTCGATCCGGTGACGCTGAAGATCGCCCTGCGGTCTCGCCCGCTGGACCGCTTCATGCTGGTCACCGACGCCATGCCGACCGTGGGCATGGTCGACAAGCGCTTCACCCTGCAGGGCCGCGAGATCACCGTGTGCGACGGCGTCTGCGTCGATGATAGCGGCACCCTGGCCGGCTCGGACCTCGACATGGCCGCCGCCGTCCGCAACGCGGTCGCCACGCTGGACCTGTCGCTGGCCGACGCGGTGATGATGGCCTCGGCCGCCCCCGCCGCGTTCCTGGGCCTCTCCCACCAGCGCGGCGCCATCGCCCCCGGCCTCGCCGCCGACTTCTGCCTGCTAGACGACGATCTCAACGTCGCGAAAACCTGGATCGATGGGAAGGAAATCAATGTCCGGAAAGAACCTCTTCCCGTCTAGACGCGTCCTGGCGCTGGCTCTGGCGCTCTCTCTCGGATCGGCCGGATTGGCGAACGCCCAGTCCGCGTCGGACCCGCTAGCCAAGGTCGATCCATTCGTCGGCGTCGACGGCGGCGGCGTGACCGGCGGCAACACCGTGCCGGGCGCGGGCGCGCCGTTCGGCTTCGTGTCGCTGAGCCCCGACACCACCAACGCCGACACCAACGGCTACGACTCCAAGAGCCCGATCATGGGCTTCAGCTACACGCACGTCAGCGGCACGGGCGGCTCGGGCAAGTACGGTAACTTCCGGGTCACCCCGACGGTCGGTCCGTTGCGCGTCAACCACCTGCACTACGGCAAGACCGACGAGCGCGCCTCGCCGGGCTATTACGCGGTGGGCCTGGGCAACAGCGACGCCGAGCGGATCAAGGTCGAGCTGACGGCCTCGCGCCGGGTCGGCTTCCAGCGCCTGACCTATCCCGCGGTCGCCGAGAGCAACCTGATCTTCGACGTCAGCTCGGTGATCGCCATGCGCGGCCGCGGCCAGCGGGTACGCCTGGCCAAGGTCGAGCTGATCGACGACCACACCCTGGCCGGCGAAGTCACGGTCGAGGGCGGCTGGAACCCGACGCCCTACACCCTCTACTTCCACGCGGTCACCGATCGCCCGGCCAAGGCGTTCGGCGCCTGGAAGGCGGGCCAGGGCTGGATGGAGACCAAGCCCGGCGTCGGGCGCTCGGAGGGCGGCGTCCAGGTCAAGAGCCTGGCCAACCGCCAGGGCCTGATGATCGAGTACGACACACAGCGCGAGTTCTCCAACCGGCTCGGCGCCTATCTGACCTTCGACACGACGGGCAACCGTCAGGTCCAGATGAAGCTGGCTGTGTCGTTCGTCAGCGCCGACAAGGCTCGCGCCAACCTAGCCGAGGAGATGCCCGGCTGGGACTTCGACGGCTACCACGCGGCGACGGCGACCCAGTGGTCGGACGCGCTCGCCAAGATCAAGGTCGAGGGCGGCACGGACGAGCAGCAGCGGATCTTCTATTCGGCGCTCTATCGTTCGCACACCATGCCGCACGACCTCAGTGGCGAGAACGTCTGGTGGAAATCCGACGAGCCCCACTACGAGGACTTCTACACGCTGTGGGACACGTTCCGGACGCTGCATCCGCTGCTGACGGTGATCCAGCCCCAGCGCCAGCGCGACATGATCCGCTCGCTGGTCGATACCTACAAGCACACCGGCTGGATGCCCGACTCCCGCATCGCCGGCGCCAACGGCATGACCCAGGGCGGCTCGAACGGCGACATCCTGATCGCCGACGCGGTGACCAAGAAGCTGGGCGGCTTCGACGTCAAGCTGGCCTATGAGGCGATCCGCAAGAACGGCGAGGTCGACAGCGACCAGCCCTTCCTGCAGGGCCGGGTGCTGAACGACTATCTGAAGCTGGGCTACGTGCCCTTCACCGTGACCCGCTCGGCCTCGCGCACGCTGGAATACGCCTATGACGACTACGCGATCGGCGTGGTCGCCAAGGCCCTGGGCAAAACCGAGGACGCCAAGCGCTACATCGCGCGGTCGGGCAACTGGAAGAACATCTGGGACGATAGCATCGGCTGCGTGCGCCCCCGCTATCCGAGCGGCGAGTGGGTCGAGAACTACAGCTGCACCTATGAGTACCCCGACCGCTCCGGCCCGTGGTGGGACGCGGTGTTCTATGAGGGAAACTCGCTGCAGTACTCGAGCTATGTCCCGCAGGACGTAGCGGGGCTGATGGCCAAGACTGGTGGGCCCGAGGGCTTCATCAAATGGCTGGATCACCTGTTCGATGGCCACTATTCGCAAGGCAACGAGCCGGACCTGCTGGCGCCCTATCTGTACATCCACGCCGGCCGCCCGGACCGCACCCAGGAGATCGCGCGCGGTCTGATGGCCAAGCACTATCGCCTGAGCCGCACGGGCCTGCCCGGCAATGACGACGCCGGCGCCATGTCCAGCTGGTACGTCTGGAACGCGATCGGGCTCTATCCCAACGCCGGCCAGCCCTACTACTATATCGCCTCGCCGCTGTTCTCCCGCAGCGTGATCGCGCTGGAGGGCGGCGGGACCTTCGAGGTCCGCGCGCTGGCGACGTCCGAGGCCAACCGCTACGTCACCGGGGCCAAGCTGAACGGCAAGGCGCTGGACCGCGCTTGGATTTCGCACGACGAACTGGCCAAGGGCGGTGTGCTGGAGCTGACCATGGGTCCAGCCCCGACCGGGTGGGCCAGCCGCTTCACGCCGCCGCCGAACGGTCTCTAGCTCAGTAGCGGGCCTTCAGCTCCAGCGACACCGTGCGGGGTCGCTGGGGCGTGGTCTGGCGGGCGAGCCTCAAGCTGAAGGGATTGCCGTAGGCGAAGGTGTCGCCGTGGCCGTCGAACAGGTTGTCGATGGACAGACCGACGCTCAGCCGCTCGGACTGGACTCGCACCGCGGCGCGGGCGGTGACGTAGTCGCCCATGGTCGGCGCCGTGGTCGCGTCGAAGCTGAGACGCGAGCGGCCGACATAGCCGAGCCGCGCATCGGTCCCCAGACGCCAGTCGCCCGCGAGCGGCCGCTCGTAGCTGACGCCGAGCGCGGCCGCCTGCTTGGGCACGCCCGCCAAGCCGAGATCCTTGCGCCCCGGGAAGGCCGGATTGACCTTCTCCAGCTCGGGAGCGTTGAGCAGGAAGCTGGCGTCCAGGCGCAGCGGGCCCGCCACGTAGGCAGCCTCGGCTTCGACGCCGGTGTTGCGGCCGTCGCCGAGATTGGCGGTGTAGGCCAGGCCGGACGGGAGGAGCTGGTCGCTCTGGATCGACTTCCAGAAGGCTTGGAACAGCGCCGCGCGCAGGCGCAGGCGGCCATCCATCAGGCTGGCCTTGGCGCCGCCCTCGAAGCTCCAGAGCTCATCGCCGTCGTAACGACGCTGGGGCTCGCCGCCACGGGTCAGGAAGGGCTGGCTGGGGATCAGGGCGGTGTTGAAGCCGCCGGCGCGGTAGCCTTCCGCCGCCTGGACATAGAACAGCGTCCTCGCGGTCGGCGCGTAGGACAGCACCGCCTTGGGCGCGAAGCCGACATAGCTCTGACTGCCCCGGAACGCGGTGGTCGCGCCCAGGGACTCCGCCGTGCTGGAGGCCTCAGAGCGGGTGGCGAACAGGCGTCCGCCCAGGGTCACGCTCCAGCCCCGCCCCAGGTCGCCGATCGCCTCGCCGAAGACGGCCGCCTCTTCGAGGATGTCGCGGCGGTGCTCGGTCGCCAGGGATGCTTCCGACGGCGAAATGGCCGACAGCTCGCCGTCTCGCCCCTGCCGGGTGCGCGCCAGGAACGCCCCGACCTGCCACTGGATGCGCGCGTGGTCGTCGGAGGCGAGCGACGCGTCCAGCATGATCGCTCCGACGTGGTTGTCATCATCGAACGCCACCGCCGTTCCAGGCGCGAGGGCCACCGGCGGCGCGGCGCTGGCGTCGTAACGGCTGGAGATGTCGTGGCGCACCGCCGCCAGGGTGATTTTGGCCTTCGTCGTCCCAATCAGGCCGCCGAACCCGACATGCCCTTCCAGGAAGTCGTTGTCGTGCGGCTCGGCCAGTCGGTTGCGACGCGCGAAGACGCCAACGGCTGGCGTCGCGTACTGGGTGTCATCCGACGTGATCGCCTGGGCCGTGACGCCCGCGTCGCCCGTCCACCGATCGCTCAGCAGGGCGCGGAAGGCGGCGCGAACGCCGGTGCGCCGCGTGCGATTGACGTCTTGAACGCCGCGCCCGGGATCGTCGACATAGCCGCCCTGCTGGTCGGCATAGGCGACGAGCCGCGCGGCCGCGCGTCCCTTCAGCAGGGGGACGTTGATCATTCCCGAGGCCTGGCCGCCAATCTCTCCGCCACGAACGCTCGACGCCGAAAAGGCGGTCCAGGCGTCGAACGCTTCGAGATCGGGGCGGCGGGTCGTCAGTTGCAGGACCCCGCCTAGCGATCCAGCGCCGTACAGCGCGCCTTGCGGGCCGCGCAGCACCTCGACCTGGGCGATGTCGACCATCAGCAGGTCTGGATCGGGCGCGTTGTAGGTCAGGCGCACGTCGTTCAGGTAGATGCCGACCATCGACTGGGTCTGGCCGGTCAGCGGGCCGTCCGACAGGCCTCGGAGGATCACCTTGTCCCGGCCGGGTCCGAGGTTGGTGACCGTCATCGCCGGCAGCACAAGAGCCAGGTCGTTGGCGTCGCGGACGCCCTGAGCGGCGGCGGCGCGCTCGTCCAGCACGCTGACCGAATAGGCCAGGCGGTCGGCCAAGGTCGGCCGCCGGGTGGCCACCACGACCAGCTCCGACAGCGGCGCGATCGGTGTTTCCGGTTCGGGCGACGCCGTAGCCGTCGCGGGCGCCTTCGGGGGCGACGGCGCGCGCGGAATGATCTGATAGGCCCGTTCGTCGATCCGGCGGAAATCGCAGCCGGTGCCCAGGAGCAGAGCCCTCAGGACGACCTCGGGCGATCCCCGGCCGGAAAAGCCGCGCGATGGGCCACAGCCTTGGGCGGCGCTGAGGTCTATCGAGACACGGGCTCGCAGGGCGAAGGCGGTTGCGGCTTGTTTCAGTGGACCGGGCGGAATGGCGAAGGCCTCTTGGGCGTCCGCGGCGCGCGCGACCGCCGGCGCGAGCGCGAGCCCCATCGCCGACGCGAGCCAAACGCGACGCCACGTCCCGATCCGCAAATCACCCCTCCCCGACGGTCAGGGCGTCACCTTAGGATGATTTCCCCGGCCGTACGATCCACGCGCAGCGAAGCATAGGTCGCCAGCAGGCGGACAGCGGCGTCTTCATTGTCCAGCGCGATCACGCCGGAGAAGCGGCGACCAGCGACCTGAGGCGCGATCCGGATCGGGGTCGTGAAGCGCCGGTTCAGGTCGGCGACGATGTCGCCGAGCGTCTCGTTGTCGGCGACAAGCTGACCTTGCGACCAAGCGAAAGCGTCGCTGGCCTGGACGCGGCGCACCTGAGCGGTGTCGGAGCCCTGCACGTGGCGAAGCTCCTGGCCGACCGTCAGCCGGGTTGGCGCCTGGCCCTTGGCGTCGCGCTGGGCGACCTCGACAACGCCCCGGCGCACGGTGACGCGGACGCTGCGTCCGTCGTTGCGGATGTTGAACTCGGTGCCGACCACCCGCACGGCCTGGTCGCCCACGCCGATCAGGAACGGGCGCGACGGGTCCTTGGCGACGTCGAAGCTGGCCTGGGCCAGGCCCATCTCGACCCGGCGGACTTTCCAGCCCAGCC
>CAKZJK010000567.1 GCA_936942565.1 uncultured Caulobacter sp.
GCTGACGACGTGAGCGTCCCAGATCTTGTCGTAAAGGGTTTTGCCGGACATGGCGGGGATATAGGGCGGATCGTGCGCCAAAATCCAGTGGGGGCTGGATGGCGCGACAAATTCTTGCGTTATCTGGTCGCTCGGCGGCTGGAAATGCAAAGGGCGCGCCCGTCTTTCGACTTGCTGGCGCGCCCTAGCATCATCTTCAGCCTTCGGGGGCCGATGGGCTCCGCCCGAAGAGGGCCGTCCACTAGAAAGGAGACGGTCTGGAAGCCCAGGCGACAAGCGCAGGGGGTGACGCGATCATCTCACGGAACGAGGGTTTGTCAATCTTGGTGCGGATGCACGCAAACTTGACCGCTCAATCGCTGGCGCGGGCGAGGGGGGAGGCCTTGGGTGTTTCCAGCGGCGGCATGGCGACGTAGCGCGCGATCAGCGGATCCGCCGCCGCCTGGGCCAAGGCCCAATCCCGGAAGGCGGCGATCTTGCGAACCCGGGCCCGTTCGCTTGGGTAGGCCAGCCAGTAGCCACCGGTATAGCGGGCCACCACGTCGAACGGCATGACGAGGCGCCCCTCGGCCAGCTCCCGCGCGAAAAAGATCGGCGAGCCCAGGGCAGCGCCCTGATCCGCCAGGGCGCTGGCGACCTCGAGGGTCTGGGCGTCCGAGGTCAGGCGCGGGGCCAGCCGATCGGAAATTCCAGTGACGCCGGCGGCGTGAAACCACTCCTCCCACTCGCGCGCCACGCCGACGCGGGGGGCGTCCAGGAGATCCTCCGGGCGCGCCAGACTGCCTATGCGTTCCAGGAAGCGGGGCGAGACCAGCGGCGTCTGTACGGCCGGGATCAAGAAATGCGCCGTCATCCCCGGCCACCGGCCCTGGCCGCCGCGCAGCGCGATGTCTAGGCCTTCGCGCGCCAGATCGACGACCCGGCTCGAGGCCTCCAGTCGTACGGCGATGCGGGGATGCGCGATCTGGAACTCGCCCAGGCGCGGCGCAAGCCATTGTCCGCCCAGGCTTTGAACGGTGGTGATGGACAGCACGCCCTCTTCGGTCTCGACCAGATCGGAGAGGGTGGATCGCAGCAGGGACATCGCCTCGGTCGCCGCGCGCGACAGGCGTTCGCCGGCGGGCGTCAGCGCCACCTCGCGCGGCAGACGGTTGAACAGGGGCTGGTCCAGCCGTTGCTCCAGCGCCTTCACCTGCCAGCTGACGGCGGCCTGGCTCATGCCCAGTTCGCCGGCGGCGCGGGTGAAGCTCTTCAGGCGAGCGGCCGCCTCGAACACACGGATCGCGCTGAGGGGGAGGCGGGCGAGAATATCGGCCATGGGAAGCGCTTTAACATAAGTCTGACTTATGCATAGCCAAGCAGGCTGAGTTTGTCATCTGGTCGCTGAACGTCGATCTTCCAGGTCACCGACAGCCACGGAGGCGGCGATGATGGACCAGGCGCTCAAGATGCATAAGGAAACTTCGTTCGGCTGGGTGCTGGCGCTGCAACAGCTGTGGGCCGCCCTACGCGCGCCGAGTCCGCCCGAGAAACACCCGCGCCTTATCCAACCAAGATAAGGAGCCTTGATCCCGAGCGCCCGCTTCGTCCAGATGAAGAGACGAGTGGAGGCGACATGACCCATGGTTCGACGCGGCGCGGGGCCATGGCGGCGCCTCTAGCCATCATTTTCGCCTCGGGTCTCGCGCCCGCCGCCGCCTCTGCTCCACCGCGGGCCCTCGCCGTTGTCCGGGTGGAGGGGCGGCGGCGCGCGCTTTTCGAGCTGAGAGCCTCTAGCGCCATGGTCCGCGAGGGCGAGGCGGTCCTGGGGCGCTTCGACGCCGCCGGACCCATGCTGTTCGTCGACCTGGATCTGCCGGACCAAGCCCGCCGACTGACGATCGAGGCCGATGGCGTGACCTCGACCCTGGACCTGCCGACCGGCGATGGCCCGATGCTGGGGCCGCCTCTGCGCGGCGGGCCTTGGGCGGCGATCTACAAGGCCGAGTGGCCGCGCGGGCATCGACGGGTGTTCTACGGTGGCCGCCTGCCAGGGCGGACCGCCATCGACTGGGTGAAGCTGGACGACCAGGGCCGCATCGCGGCCGGTGATCCAGACCTGGCCCGCGACGCCCTGGGCCACGGCGCCGACGTGCTGGCCGTGGCCGACGCGGTGGTCGCCGACGCCCGCGACGGCGTGCCCGAGGCCGAGCGGGTCTCGGAGAACGGCAAGCATCCTCAGGACTTGGCGGCCGGCAACTATGTTTCGTTGGATCTAGGCGGCGGACGGTTCGCGGTCTGCGAGCACCTGATGCCCGGCAGCGTGGCGGTGAAGGTGGGCGACAGGGTGCGCAAAGGGCAGGTCATTGGCCGGCTCGGCTTTTCCGGCGACAGCACGGGGCCGCATCTGCATTTCCACGTGGCCGACGCGGCCGCGCCGCTGCTGGGCGAGGGCGTGGGCTACGGGTTTGAGCGCTTTACCCTGCTAGGCCGCTACGATGATATGAGCCGCTTGGGCTCCGCGCCATGGACGCCACGGGCCGGGCTGGCCGCCGACCGACGCAACGAACTGCCCGACTCCAATGTCGTGGTCCGCTTTCCGGAGTGACGGCTAAAGAAAAAGGCCCCGGCGTTTCCGCCAGGGCCTCGATCTTTCGCGATACGACGAAGATTACGCTTCGGTCGCGGCGGCCTTGGTGTTGCCACCGGCGCGCTCGGCGATACGGGCCGACTTACCGCGACGGTCGCGCAGGTAGTACAGCTTGGCGCGACGGACGACGCCGCGACGCTTGACTTCGATGCTTTCGATGCTCGGCGACAGCAGCGGGAACAGAGGCTCC
>CAKZJK010000568.1 GCA_936942565.1 uncultured Caulobacter sp.
CGGCCACCTGGGCCCACGAGGCCTCCGAGAGGCGGAGCCAGGTGGCGGGGGCGTCGGGATGTGCGTTGCTCATGGCCATAGAATACGGCCGTCCCGGACACCGAGGACGGAGCGGGGCGTAGAGCGGGGGTCAGGCGAGGGAAATCAGGGGGTTAGGCGTGGGAAGAGGTGGGGGGAGGGGCGCTATGCGCTAGGAGCGTTGACGCACCTCCAGGAAATAGGTGTTCGCTGGGTAAAGTGGCGCGCAGAATCGAATGCGGAGGACACGACCTCGACTATGCGCCCCAAGTCCGGTTTCGCCCTGCTCACCAGACAGTCGACCGGCGATAGGGGGCAAGTAGCTGCCGCCGCTGATTTTACGACATCCGGTTGGCGCAAAAGTCGCCTCGAAAGTCTCTTGGAACGGCCCGCTCCTACCGTCCGAAGACTCGCCCCCCCATTTGATCTAGAGAGCCGATGTGGCGCTTGTGTGTGAGCTGCCTACAGCCATGACGGCCGAGCGGAGCGCCGCACTCAATATACCTCGCGGCTACGCTTCGCGTCCAGTTCGTCCTGGAAGCTGAACTTGTCCCAGGCGGTAAACCAGTTTTCCGTCACTTTCTGCACCACCGTCAAATCTGGATCAGATATGCCGTACACATCTCTGATTTTCCCTTTTGTATCCTGCGACACATATGGGCACTTCCAGATATCCAGTGCCAGCATCATGATTTCCGCGTCTGACTTACAATAAGCCTTCCTTGCAGAGATACGGCTCACAGCCACTTCCTCGAACAACGCGCGTAACGAGGCGTAGCGCTTCTTGTTCTGCATATAGAGCAGGCCGACTGTGATAGTGAAATACCCCAACTTCGGAGAAGCGACAAAATCCGACGAAGATCCTTGCGGATCCTTTAGGACTCCAAAATATCTGGCGAGCTCTCGTTCCTCCAGCCAATATTCACGCCCAAGCTGCTTGAGCGCTATCAATAGATATAGCGTTTCCACCTCAGAATATGGCGATATCGCGCTCCGTTCAATTTGCTGAACAATGTTGTCGAATATGAATTTGAAAGCGAAGTGTTTAAGCTCGAACCCCATTGGGTAGGCTTCAAAAAGCCTCACAATCTGAGAAACAATTCGGCACACTTTGATGGTGTGATTTACCTTGGGGCTGGAAGCATAGGTAAAGAATAGAAACTCAACTGCCCCCAAGAGCGCTTTTACCAGGCGCTTGTCGGACCGATGAGCTGGATCGGCCGCAAAAAAATCTGACACGACGTCATCAATTCTCCTCTCCAAAACGCTAAATGTGTAATTCAAAATATCTCGATAATTTACCCCCTCCGCTTTGATTATTGTCTTAAATTTTACAATCAGAGAGGTTGAATTAAGATCGAACTTGAATTTTATAAGATCTTCACCTGGATCAACCAACTCTAAATCTGCGCGCACTTCTTCCGAAAGCAGCGTCGAAATGCGATCCTTCGCGACGGTCATTTCTGTGATAAGCGGCTTTTCGTAGGTAACGGTCTTTGCCGCGTTAATATGAAGCTTAACTTCCGAAAGCAGCGCGGACAGCGCGTCCAGAATGTTAAGCCTGTCCGCCTCCGTTCTCACGAATATAAAATAGTCATCGACGTATCGATGAATTTCATAGTGAACTTTATTTCTAAGGTTAAATCTTTCTTGGAGTGCGTTCTCAAGACGACGGTCGACTGACTGCAGTATCAACTCAGCGAATATGCGTGAAAATTCTGGTCCAATAACAATCCCATTAGTCTCCCCGTGGTTCAGATCTCTCATTAACTGATCGAATTTTCCATAGAAAGACGGGCCCAATTGAGGTAGCGCGTCTTTAGAAACCTGCTTCCCGAGAAGTGCCCACGCGATCGAGTGCGTGTAAATGCTGTCGAAGCATTTCGAAATATCGACTCTCATAAGTTTCTCGAATTTCTTCTCTGCCTTATGATAAGGATAGGATTCGAAAAACTTATGAACATTGCTGTAAAGGTGATAGGAAAAATACGAACCTACCTGCTCGTACTCCCTGCCAGACTCTTCAATCAACTTCTTTTCATTGGATAGGTTTTGATAGTGAGTTCTATCCTTGAAATAGGTAAATCTGGCGACAGAAACCGGCTTCCTGATCGAGAACGGACTAAGACCTGCGTAGTAAACGATGAGGTCGCAGAATCTGTAATAGAAATCTGCCACCTGTAACTGGTTTCTGGGGTGGCAAACGGTAAGATTCCGAGCTTCGTTTTCCTTATGGGAGATTCGAAATACGAAAGGTATCGTATTGGACGCGCAATCTACTCGGGGCACATGCCTGACGACCTTCGGCTTTCCCCATTGAAACGTGGGCGTTGCTGTGACTGCTACCCCCTCCCGAATTCCAAATAGCAGGCGGATTACGGGGTCTATGCCGTCATCACTATGAACCCATTGAAGCTTGTCAGCCGTATACTCGACTTCGTATTTGACCAGAAAATCAAAATAAAAACGGTTGGAGAAGCTTGCGGGAACTTCATAAGGGAGCGTGTCCGACAGAACCGGGCGTTGCTTTTGATTTTTGAATTTAATTCTTCTACGCGGCATATTTCCACGCGCTCACGATTATTTTCAATTCTCTTGCCGAAAACTGGTGAAACGTCCTCTCTTCAAACCCGCGCTTGAAGGAAAGATCGTCAATGCGGGTCGCAAGGGCTACGCTGCCCAACTGACCAGCCTTCACTTTCATAAAGGCATCGAGTCCGCCCAGCGAAGTCACATCGGTTGCGGCCGAATTGGAGAAGTATATGCCGGTCATGGCGTGCTGCTTGCTGTTCGACAGCTGTGTATTTCCGGTCAGAAAGCGCAATCTCGTTACCAATCGACGGTGCGCTGATCGCTCGTTCGCCCGTCGCTCCGCGTCGTAACGATTAAAGCAGGCAGAAATTCTATCCTTATATCTGGATATTTTTTTATTTGATATTGTAATGGAGCAGTTTGAGTCTGCGACCTGAAAGTTATATCCAAGGTATTCGAAGGCACCATTTGAGCCAGGTCCGAATTTGTATTGATCAGTCTTATCGGGATTCTGAGTCAATCCACTCTTCTCGATGATGTCCTTCACCCTTCCCGAAAATAAACCATCGTCGTGAGCGTCGGACGGAGCGAACACAACGACCATGTCGTCAACATAGCGAGCGTAGTAAATTACACAGTCGAGTTCAGAAATCGCGCGATCAATAGACCTCATAAAAAGTTCAGACAAATATGCACTTATTCCTACACCTCTCGGAATTCCTTTTTCGGAATTTGAAGCATCTCCATATGATTGTAGTATTTGCTTTATAAAATTCTTCGACGACAAACTGACCAACTGGTCTGATGATATTTTCCTCATCAGATCAACCCTGTTTATAGATTCGTAGAATTTTGAAATATCCGTCCGAACCACGACTTTTGGTATAGAGTTTCCGATTATTTCCTTTAGCTGATTTACTATCTGATGCCGGTTGCTTTGCTTAACCCCATAAAGGCGATGGAGATTCCGCTGCAACTGCTTTGATACAAAGAAGCTCTCCGCATTTTCTAAAAGCGGGTAGACCTTCTTGCCTCCGGGCCCCTCAGCTTCGTAAACTGAGAGTGAGAACCCCTTCTCCCGGATTTTTTGGCTAATTTCTTCAAGCAGTCCGTCGATTTTGCCGTTCTTTTCGGACTGCAGAGATCGGCGCTTTGCCTTTAGGGAATCCACTTGGCCATAGAGCTCGGGCGTTGGGAACTCGGCCAGAGAACGCACGGCTTTAATCGCGAGCGTCTGCTCTCTGATAGCTTCGGTTAACGGCGCCAGCGTCGGAAAGAACTTTTCCTCAACGTTCACGCCTCTGCGGTTCTCAAGGTCGTAGATCCGCTTGAAATTGTCCGTCGTGAAGGTCTGATCCAGCACCGCCCCGCCCTTTTGGCGAGAGCCTATTGCCAGCCTCGCCTCAAGGGAAGCCGCTGGTTCTCGACGGTATCGCGAAAAAGGCCGACGACGCGGGGACAGCGACGTTTGAGGGATGGAGAAGCGTCCGGCCCGATCGAACCTTAGGCCATTGTCAGCACACTGGAATTTGCGGACCGTTCCGAACGGAAGCATGAGTCAAAAACACCCCCGCCAGTCTCCCGGCGGGGGCGCTCTAAACTCAGCAATCCGGCGCTAACCGCCCCGATCAATCCTCGTCCATCTTCAGGGCGGCGATGAAGGCTTCCTGCGGGATCTCGACCTTGCCGAACTGGCGCATGCGCTTCTTGCCGGCCTTCTGCTTGTCCAGCAGCTTGCGCTTGCGGCTGGCGTCGCCGCCGTAGCACTTGGCGGTCACGTCCTTGCGCAGGGCGCGGACGGTTTCGCGGGCGATGATGCGGCCGCCGATGGCGGCCTGGATCGGGATGACGAACATGTGCTGGGGGATGAGCTCCTTCATCTTCTCGCACATGCCCCGGCCGCGGCTCTCGGCGCGGTCGCGGTGGACCAGCATCGAGAGCGCGTCGACGGGCTCGGCGTTGACCAGGATCGACATCTTGACCAGGTCGCCGACGCGATAGTCCTCCAGCTGGTAGTCGAAGCTGGCGTAGCCCTTCGAGATCGACTTGAGGCGGTCGTAGAAGTCGAAGACCACCTCGTTCAGCGGCAGGTCGTAGACGACCATGGCGCGGCTGCCGACGTAGGAGAGCTCGCGCTGCTGGCCGCGACGGTCCTGGCACAGCTTGATGACGCCGCCCAGGAACTCGTCGGGGGTGAAGATCGTGGCCTTGATCCAAGGCTCGGCGATGTTCTCGATCTGCATGACGTCCGGCAGGTCGGCCGGATTGTGCAGCTCGATCTCCTCGCCGTTGCGCATGTGGATCTTGTAGACCACCGAGGGGGCGGTCGCGATCAGGTCGAGGTCGAACTCGCGCGACAGGCGCTCCTGGATGATCTCCAGGTGCAGCAGGCCAAGGAACCCGCAGCGGAAGCCAAAGCCCAGGGCCGCGCTGCTCTCCATCTCGTAGGTGAAGCTGGCGTCGTTGAGGCGCAGCTTGCCGACGGCGGCGCGCAGGTCCTCGAAGTCGGCGGCGTCGACCGGGAAGAGGCCGCAGAACACGACCGGGACCACTTCCTTGAAGCCCTTGAGGGGCTCGGCGGTGGGCTTCTTCTCGTCGGTGATGGTGTCGCCGACGGCGGCGTCGGCCACTTCCTTGATGCTGGCGGTGAAGAAGCCGACCTCGCCGGGGCCAAGCTCGGCCACGTCGGTGGCCTTGGGCGTGAAGACGCCGACCTTGTCGATGCGGTGGGTGGCGCCGGTCTGCATCATGCGGACCTGCTGGCCGGCCTTCAGCGTGCCGTTGAAGATGCGGACCAGGACGACGACGCCCAGATAGGCGTCGTACCAGGCGTCGACCAGCAGGGCTTTCAGCGGGGCGTCGCGCTCGCCCTTGGGCGGGGGCAGGCGGGTGACGATGGCTTCCAGGACGTCGGGGATGCCGACGCCCGTCTTGGCCGAGCACTCGACGGCGTCGGAGGCGTCGAGGCCAATGACGTCCTCGATCTGCGCCTTGACGCGGTCGACGTCGGCGGCGGGGAGGTCGACCTTGTTGAGGACGGGGACGATCTCGTGGTTGTTGTCGATGGCCTGGTAGACATTGGCCAGGGTCTGGGCTTCCACGCCCTGGCTGGCGTCGACGACCAGGATCGAGCCTTCACAGGCGGCCAGGGACCGGCTGACCTCGTAGGCGAAGTCGACGTGGCCGGGGGTGTCCATCAGGTTGAGGATGTAGGTCTCGCCGTCATTGGCCTTGTAGGTCAGGCGCACGGTCTGCGCCTTGATGGTGATGCCGCGCTCCTTCTCGATGTCCATGTTGTCCAGCACCTGCGCGCTCATCTCGCGCGCGGTGAGGCCGCCGGTGGTCTGGATCAGGCGGTCGGACAGCGTGGACTTGCCGTGGTCGATGTGCGCCACGATGGAAAAGTTACGGATCTTGTCGAGGGGCGTAGAGCTCATGCCGCAGCCTCTAGCACATTTGACCCGCTTCGCGAGGGGGCGGGTGCGGCAAGGCGGTCGGACATGCTTAACCGCGCGTTAAGTTTGGGGCCCCAAACCGGTCTCAATGGCTTGCAACAGTGTTGCAAAGTAATCGACCTGGAGGCCCACTCATGGACCGTCGCAAGCTGATCCTCTCCGGCGCCGCCGCCGGCCTGACCGCCTCGGCGACCGACGCCCTAGCGCGCCAGGCCAACCCGCCGCCGGCCGGGTCCAGCGGGCCGGTCTACGAGACGGGCGGCGCCTCGACCTATTCGCGCGACGAGATGGTGCGCGCTACCTCCGACTTCCTGGGCGTCACGGCCGAGAGCGCCGGGGCGGCGATCGAGCGAGTGTTCAAGGAAAAGGGCCAACCCACCGGCTACATCGCCGGCGAGGAAGGCTCGGGCGCCATCGCGCTCGGTCTCCGTTACGGCCGTGGTCTGCTCTACATGAAGGGCCGTCCGACGATGGAAGTCTTCTGGCAAGGCCCCTCGGTGGGCTGGGACTGGGGCGGCAACGCCAGCCGCGTCTTCACCCTCTGCTATAACCTGCAGTATCCCGACGCCGTCTTCCGCCGGTTCCCGGGCGTCGAGGGCAGCGCCTACCTGATCGGCGGTCTCGGCGTGAACTATCAGAAGGCCGACGAGATCACCCTGGCGCCGATCCGCGCCGGCGTCGGCCTGCGCCTCGGCGCCAACATCGGCTATCTCGGCTACAGCCGTAAGCGCCGCACGCTGCCGTTCTAAGGAAAGGCTTGGGGGCGGGAGAAGCCTAGTGCTTCTCCACCTTGCCGTTCAGCCAGTCCATCACGGCCAGCAGGACGCCAGACACGACGAACGACAGGTGCACGATCACCAGCCAGAACAGGCGCACCTGATCGACGGTCTGGCCGGGCTCGGTAAGCTTGAGGAAGGCCTTGAGCAGGGCGATGGCCGAGATCGCCACGATCGAGGCGATCAGCTTCATCTTCAGGCCCGAGAAGTCGACCGTGCCCATCCAGTCTGGCCGGTCTTCGTGGCTGGCCGTGTCGATCTTGGAGACGAAGTTTTCGTAGCCGGACAGGATGACGATCACCAGGAGATTGGCGGCCAGCGACAGGTCGATCAGCGTCAGCGCCATCAGGATGGCGTCCTCCGGCTTCATCGAGAGGACAAGCGGCAGTTCGTGCGCCAGCTCTTGGAAGAAGACGACGATCAGCGCCGCCAGGGCCACGACCAGGCCGACATAGAACGGCGCCATCAGCCAGCGCGAGGCGAAGAGGCCGCGCTCAAGCCACATCTCCAGAACCGGTTTCTTCATCAAATCCTCCGTCTGGCCGACCCTAGCGACGGAGAATGACGGGCGCTACCGCTTGCGCGCTATCGACCCCAAACCTGCGCAAGTCGCGCGTCGCGACCGCAGCCGATGCGATAGGCGGCGTAGTTGGCGGCGTTCCGCTTGGCGTAGTCGCGGTGATATTCCTCGGCGGGATAGAAGGTTTGCAGCGGCAGGATCTGGGCCTTCATCGTCCCGGTCTTCAGGCGCTTGGCGGCCTCGGCGCGGGATTTCTCGGCGATCGGGCGCTGGGCGGGCGTGACGAAGAGCGCCGGGCGATAGGAGGGGCCTCGGTCGCAGAACTGGCCGCCGTCGTCGGTCGGATCGACCAGCTTCCAGTAGCGATAGAGCAGGAAGCCGTAGTCCAGCTTGGCGGGGTCGTAGGTCACGCGAACCGACTCGTAGTGGCCGCTACGTTCGCTGGTGACGTCGCGATAGGTGGGGTTTTTGACGTGGCCGCCGGTGTAGCCGCTCTCGACCTTCAGCACGCCGGGAATGCCGCCCATGTCGTGCTCCATGCACCAGAAGCAGCCGCCCGCGAACACGGCGGTCTCGGTCTTGGGCGCGGCGAGGGCGGGAGCGCTCGCGATCATCATCGCGAAGGTGGCGGTAAGCAGGACAAGCAGGCGGCGCATCGTGGTCTCCGGAGGCGTACTCACCTCAGATACGCACGAAACGCCCGATCGGTTACTGCCGCCAGCCGAAACCGACGCCGCGCACGGACGGACAGGCGGCCAGGCGTGAGGCCAGGGCTTCGGCGCGGGCGTCGCCCTGGTCGTCGATCTCGAGCCTAATGGCCATGTGCTGGCCCTCGGGAGCGGCGGACAGGGCGCGCAGCCGCGCCTGCTGGACCGAGGCCACGCCCAGCACGCGCATCAGGGCGTCGGGCGTGTCCTCGGCGGTTACGAGGAAGAGACGACGTTTCTCATCGTCCGGTTTGAGACCTTCTACGCGCACGGGCGGACCCACTGGTGCTCGACCGAGGCCGAACTGACGCCCGGCCAGGCGGCGAGGTCGCGGGCCAGAAGGCGGGCCGCCTGGTCGCCCAGATGGCGCACACGCAGCGAGGCTTCGACGATCTGGCCGACAGGCTTCAGGGTCAGGCCGCACAGTTCGGCGCCGCTGTCGGCCAGGCCTTGGCGAACGGCGTCGAGCGCGCTGGGCGCGTCCCGCGCGGCCAGCAGCAACTGGTGCACGGTGACGCCGTCGGCGTCGCTGTGGAAGGCGGGTGGAGAGGGCAGGTAGCTCATCGGTGTGGTCCTTAGGATCTGAGAGACTTGGGACCGAGGAACCGCGCAACAAAAAACCCCGCTCGTGGGAGCGGGGCTTTTTGGAGATCTTGCGATCCTTCGGCTTTGGGTTTGGTAGGGTTCCCTACCGCTGCTTGCGCCGATTTTGCCCCGTTCGAACTCGCACGGTTTTAATCTGATTAATCATGGTCCACATCGACACCGCGCACGACATCGCGGCCACGGCGGCGAGGCCGGTGGTCACAAAGGCGGCGAAGGCGAAGGTCGATTGCATGTGGAAGCGATGACTCCAGTGAGCGCTTGCTACAGGTAGCGTGACATTCGCCACCGCGCAAGGGCCTGCCCCGAGCAGGGACGTTCCGTCGCGGGAGTGGGTGGGTTTTGCCCGCGGTGAGGCTTGGCGCCTGGAAAGTCAGCAGATTGGTTTCCTTCTCCCCTTGCGGGAGAAGGTGGCGCGCAGCGCCGGATGAGGGGG
>CAKZJK010000569.1 GCA_936942565.1 uncultured Caulobacter sp.
GCTGCATGGCCATCTGCAGCCAGTCGTTCAGGTCTCGCGTCTTGACCTTGGTCGACCAGTCCTTGTGGATCTTCAGCACGGCTGGCATCAGCTTGTTGACGCCGCTGCCAGTCTCGCCCGACAGCGCCACCACCGGCGCGCCGCGCACCTGGGGCAGCATCCGCTCGGCATGTTCCCGGAACGCGGCGAGCGTACCGGCTTGGTCCTCGATCAGATCCCACTTGGCCAGGACGAAGACGAGGGCGCGCCCTTCCCGCTCGGTCAGGTCGGCGATCTGCAGGTCCTGGATCTCGAACGGATGGGTGGCGTCCATGACCAGCACCACGACCTCGGCGAAGGTGATGGCGCGGATGGTGTCCTGGGTGGAGAGCTTTTCCAGCTTCTCCTGAACCTTGGCCTTCTTGCGCAGACCAGCGGTGTCGACCAGGCGGACCTTCTTGTCGCCCCAGACCCAGTCCACCGAGATCGAATCGCGAGTGATGCCGGCCTCGGGACCGGTCAGCAGGCGCTGCTCGCCGATCAGGCGGTTGATGAGGGTCGACTTGCCGGCGTTCGGACGGCCGACGATGGCCAGACGGATCGGCTTGTCCTCGTCCTCGTCGTCGCCCGAGTACATCTCCTCCGGGACCGCCGCCAACATGGCGGCGTAGAGCTCGGCCATCCCTTCGCCGTGCTCGCCGGAAATCGGGATCGGCTCGCCCAGCCCCAGCTTGTAGGCCTCGCCGATGCCAGACTGACCGGCTTTGCCCTCGGCCTTGTTGGCGGCGATGATCACCGGCTTGCCACGACGACGCAGCAGGGTTGCGAACACCTCGTCGAGCGGCGTAACGCCCTCGCGGGCGTCGTAGATGAACAGAGCGAGATCCGCCTCCTCGATCGCCAGCTCGGTCTGGGCGCGCATGCGCGCTTCCAGGCTCTCGTCGGCGACGTCCTCGAAGCCGGCGGTGTCGATCAACTGCAGGTCCAGGTCGCCCAGGCGACCGTCCGCGTAACGGCGGTCGCGCGTGACGCCGGGCTGGTCATCGACGATAGCCAGCTTCTTGCCGGCCAGACGATTGAACAGCGTGGACTTGCCCACATTCGGGCGGCCGACGATGGCGAGTTTCAAAGGCATAGGCGTCCAGTAGTCGATTTTGGCCCTCTTCGCAAAAGCGAAGGCCCGGGCCGGCTTTCACCGTCCCGGGCCCGAAGGCGTTTGATTGTCTTTTCCGCCCCCCGCGAAGGCGGCCGAGGGATCAGCGGATAGCGACCAGTTCGGCGTCGTCCGTGACCACGTAGATCATGTCGCCCACCGCGATCGGGTTGATCAGGACGGGCGAGCCGATCTTCAGGGTCTTTTCCTTGGCGCCGGTCTTGGCGTTCAGGGCCACGGCCTCGCCCTGGCTGGACACCGTGATCAGGCGGCCGTTGGCCAGGATCGGCGTCGACCACAGGATCGGGTGCTTGGCGCGCTTCTTCTTCTGCTTCTTGCTCAGGGCCTCGGTGTTGTTGAGGTCCTGGATCCAGTAGACGGAGCCGCTCTCGCGCGAGACGCAGATCACCTGGCCGGCCTTGTCGACGACATAGACCACGTCGCCGGCGACCCACGGGGTGGTGATCGCGGTGACCGGCAGGCTCCAGCGGGCCTGGCCCGTGCGCAGGTCGGTGGCGGCGAAGACGCCCGAGTGGCTGACGGCGAAGACGTCGCCCTTGTAGATGACCGGGCGGCCCGGGATGTCCCGGATTTCCGACAGGGCGTTGGTGCGGCTGGCGCGGCTCAGCGCCTCGCTCCACAGATCGTTGCCATTGGCGGCGCGCAGGGCCACCAGTTCGCCCGAGGCGAAGCCGGCCACAACGGTGTCGCCGCTGACGGCGGGGGTCGAGGCGGCCAGGATGCGGGCCGGCTCGCTGAGGGCCTGATAGGTCCAGCCCGGCGCGCCCGTGGCGGCGTCGTATGTCAGCAGTTCGTTGTCGGTCGACACCACGAAGACGCGTCCGTCGACCACGGTCGGGGCGGCGTGAATCGGCGTCGAGGCCGGCTGGGTCCAGCCGAGGTTCCCGGTCGCGGCGTCGATCTGGGCCACGAAACGGAAGCCCGAGGCGACGTAGAGCTTGTTGTCGGCGCCGAGCGCGAGGCCGCCACCGAAGCCCAGGCGGTCGTTCTTTTTGGGGATGAGGCCCAGGAAGCCGCCCTTCTTGGTCGGGCCGGCCGCCGGACGCAGGTCCTTGTGCCACACCGTCGAACCGGTCTTGGCGTCGATCGCCGAAACCGTCGCCGCGCCGTCCATCACGTAGATGCGATCACCCGCCGAAACGGGCGGGGCCGTGACGTGGAACGTACGGCCGCCCTTCTTGCCGAAGCCACGCTTCCAGGCGATCTCGAACGCCTTGCCCGCGTCGACATGCTCGATCGACTGCTCGGGATTGCCGCCCGGCAGGCGCCACTCGGTCTGGGCGATCGGATCGGGCAGGAAGAAGTCCGCGCCCTTCAGCGACTCGCTGGCCTCGACCTTCTGATCGAACGCGATGATCGAGATCCGCTGGCCTTGGCTGGCGGTGCTCTTGTTCTTGTCGTCCTTGTTGAACGGATTGAGCTTGGACACCGTCGAGCAGCCGCTGACGGCCACGGAGGCCGACATCAGCGCCACCAGGGCGACGGAACGCTTGGACATCATCAGGTGGCTCATTGGGCGGCGTTGGGGGCGGCGTTAGGGGCCGCCGCGGTCGGCAGCTGGCCAAGCGGCGGCATGGCGGGCAGGCTGGCGGCGGCCTTCACGGCGGCGGCGAGATCCTTGGCCGTGCCCGAGTCGATCAGCTGCATCGCCGCCTGGGCGCGCTGGCGGACTTCCTCGGAGGTATTGTCGAGCGAGTTGGCCAGGACCACGAAATCGCCGCGCGCGCCGGCGACGTCGCCCGCTTGCAGCTTGGCGAAGGCCAACGCCTCCTTGGCGTACACGCGGTAAGGGTTCTTTTCCCCCGCCAAAGGCGTCAACCTCGACTCAATGTCCTTGTAGGAGGCGGTGTCCATCAGCGCGAAGGCGGATTTGAGGCGGGCCAGGTCACCGAGGATCGCGTCGGGCGCGGCCTTGGCGGCCTCGTCGAAATAGGCGACGGCCTCCTTGGTCTTGTTCTGCTCGATGCGGATGTCGCCCATCTGCATGAGAGCCAAGGCCTTGTAGCCCCGCGCGCCGCCGTCGGCGACGGCCTTGAACTGGCCGAAGGCCTTGTCCGGACCGGACTTCTGGGCGGTTTCGAGCGCGGTCTGATAGGCCTCGGACGCCTTGTCGGCCTGGTCGGTCTGATAGGACTTCCAGCCCCAATAGCCGCCGACCCCGATCACGGCCGCCGCGACCACCGCCGCCACCCAAGGCAGCGACTTGACGGCGAGCGACTGATAACGCTCCGCCCGAAGCTGTTCTTCGACTTCGTCAAAAACATCGACCACGAAACGAGGCTCCGAAACAGGCGCTAGGACCAAAAGGATGTCGCGCGCGAACCCGGCCGACATCGCTGGTTTAAGACAGATTGTGGCGGGCGAAGGGCCGCCAGCCGAGGCGGCGAACCTATAGCGTGCCGCGCCCTGCCGCAACGCCCGCCGGATGGCGATCGATCCGTGGGCCTCAGGCCTTCTTCGCGTAGTAGGTCTCGGCCTCGCCAGGGAAGCTGCGGTCTCGCACGTCGCGGGCGTATTCGCGCGCGGCGCGCTCGATTTCGCCCTTCAGATCGGCGTAGCGACGGACGAACTTCGGCGTCCAGTCGAACAGGCCCAGCATGTCGTCCACCACCAGAACCTGGCCGTCGCAAGCCGCGGAGGCGCCGATGCCGATGGTTGGAACACTGACGGCCTCGGTCACCTCGCGGGCCAGTCCCTCGGCGACGCCCTCGACCACGATCGCGAAGGCGCCGGCCTCGGCGGTGAGACGCGCTTCCTCCAGCACCTTGGCGCGGCCCGCCTCGTCCTTGCCCTTGGCCTTGAAGCCCCCCTCCAGCAGCACGGCTTGGGGACGCAGGCCGACATGGCCCATCACGGGCACGCCGCGCTGGGTCAGATAGGCGATCGTCTCGGGCACGGTCGGTCCGCTCTCGACCTTCACCGCCTGGGCGCCGGTCTCCTTCATGATCCGCACGGCGTTGGCGTAGGCCTCCTCGCGCGAGCCCTCGTACGAGCCGAACGGCATGTCGATCACGACCATGGCCTTGCGCGAGCCGCGCATGACCGCCTGGCCGTGCAGGATCATCATGTCCAGGGTCACGCCGACCGTGTTGGGCAGACCATGGACGACCATGCCGACGGAATCGCCCACCAGCAGCACGTCGCAGGCGTCGTCGAGCGCCGCGGCGACGGGCGCGGTGTAGGCCGTCAGGCAGACAATCGGATCGCCGCCCTTGCGAGCGGCGATGTCGGGGGCGGCCAGACGGCGAACAGACTCTTCACGGTGAGCGGACAGGACCAACGCTCCTCAAGCAACGCGATTGGGCGCCGTTTGTGGGCCGGATCGCGCCGCGCCGCAACATGAACAGTGATAAGGCCGCCTAAAGCTCCTCAACGATACGCGTCACCGCGAAGGCCAAGGCCACCACCGCCAGAGCGGCCGCGAGCCATACGGCTTCGGCGCTAGCTGGCGTGGTCAGAACCGAATTGATCTTGGCGACGCCCGCGTCATACTCGGCTGTGAGGTTATGGCCGCCGTTGCGCGACAGCTGCGCGATCTCGGTGGAGAAACGCGTCGACAGAATCTGGAACGCGCCGAACAGGCCGGCGACGGTTCCCGCGCCGCCTATGAACAGGCGACGCATCGCCCAGCCACGATCGAGCTTGGCCGCCACCTCGGCGTTGAACAACGGGGCGTCCTGGAACGCGGGCGGCTCGGCGAACAGCCGGGTCAGTTGGGCTTCGAAATCGGGCTCAGCCATGAGCTTCCCTCCTCGCCCCCTCCTCGGGCCGGGCGAGCTTCGCCCGGAGTTTATCCAGACCACGTTTGACATGGGATTTGACCGTGCCGATCGGAATGTTCAAGGCCTCCGCCGCTTCGCCGTGGGACCAGTCGGCCCCGTAGCAGAGCGAGACACACAGGCGCTCGCCTCGCGACAGCGCCTTGAGCGCGTCGTCGAGATCGATGCGGCTGGCGGCGTCGCTCGAAGCGTCCCGGTTTCCCATCTCCTCGGCGGGTTCGACCGTGTCCGAGAAGATCAACCGCGCCTCGCGCTTCACCTTCTTCAGATAAAGCCGAGCGGCGATCTTCTTGATCCAGCCGGCGAAGGTTCCCTCGCCCCGGAATTCGGCCACCTGCTCGAAACCGGCGATGAAGGCGTCCTGCGCCAGGTCGTCGGCCGTCGCGGAGTCCGCGCCCAGCCGCCGCAGCAGGCCGCGCACGGCCGAGGCATGTCGCCGGACCAGCTCTCCGTAGGCCTGACGATCTCCCCCCGCTGCCTTCGCGGCGAGTTCGACATCGTGGCCGGTTGGCGGGCTTTGCGCGCCCATGATTTCAAGCCCCTCCCAAGGCCGCGGGCGCTAGACCCGCGGCTCCTTGTTCGGATTGAAGAAGCTGAGGACGATGTAGGCCACGCCGATCACGGCCGGGATACTGGCGATGCCGAAGCCGTCGAAGTCGCCGCTGCCGTGGATGAAGTCGCCGAAATAGGTGGCGAGACCGACGCCGATGCCCACGGCCAGCCAGATGACGCCGGTGCGCAGGTCGCGGAGGCGACTAGGCGGCATCTTCACGCTCTTCGTGAGGGTTTCGATGACCTCGGGCGGCAACGGCTGGCCCTTGTCGATCGCGGCGCGGATCGTGGCCTGCATTTCGCCGCGCTCCTTGCTCTTGAAGTAGAACGGGAACACGACGATCGCGACGACCATGGCGAACGCGCCCAGCGGGACAAAGATTTCGGGACCCATGACTTAATCCTCCTGAAGCTCGTGGAGCGACGCCCCCAGCGCCGCCTTCACCTGTAAGAGGCGCTCAGGGTCTCGTTTGGAGGCGCCCGGCGGCATGAAACTTTCGTAAGGCTAGTTTCAAGCGCGCCAAATGTCCTCTCGCCCGTTTGGCCAGGGCCCCGTCGAACGCCAAGCGGTCCTCGGCGTCGATCTCCGCCGCTCTCGAAGGCTAGTCGCCGCCGCCCGGGGCGTTGGACGCCGCCACGTACGAAATGATTTCGGACATCGACTTGAACGACACCGTGGGCTGGTGCTCGGCCAGGATCGACGGCTTGGCGTAGCCCCAATTGACCGCGCCGCAATCGAGGCCCACCGCTCGGGCGGCCTCGATGTCGCGTGTTTCGTCGCCGATGCAGATCACCTTGTCGCGGGAAACGCCGCGCGCGGTCACCTGCTTGAACTTGCGCGCCTTGCCGAACAGGGACGCCCCGCAGGAATAAAGGCTGATCAGCTCGGAGAGCTCGGGACCCAACACGCGGCGGATGACCTGCTCGCTGTTGGAGCTGACCACCGCGATCTTGACGCCGGCGGCGTGCAGGGCGCGAAGCATCTTGGCTGTCTCGGGAAACAGCGGGATCGTATGGGCGTCGGCCGCCATCAGCTTCTTGCCGGCGCGCGCGATCAACGGAAGCTTCCAGGGCGAGACGCCCAGATAGCGGATCACCTCGCGCGTGGCGCGCCCGCGCAGCATCTCGATCTCTTCCTCGGTCACGGTCTTGAAGCCGTAACGACGCGCCATCGGATTGACCGCGCGCATCATCCACGCGGCGCTGTCGGCCAGCGTGCCGTCGAAGTCGAAGATGACCAGTTCGTACCGCGAGACGCCGTTCTCCCCCACCCGTTCAATGTCCCCCTAAGAGCCGCGACGCCGCGGCGACCTTCTTCCAGTGATAGACCGATCCCCGAAAGCTTGTCGTCCTAAACTTGATCGCGAGCGCTTCGGACGTCGCCAGTCTAGCCCAGCGCGGCCTCGTAGAGATCCGGCTTGAAGCCAACCAGACGCCGATCTCCAAGATCAAGAACCGGGCGCTTGATCATCGATGGATTGGCCAGCATCAGCGCGATCGCCTTCTGACGGTCGATGTCTCGTTTGTCGGCCTCGTCCAGCTTGCGGAAGGTGGTTCCGGCGCGATTCAAGAGGGGCTCCCAGCCCAGTTCATCGACCCAGGCCTCCAGGCGCGGGCGATCGACGCCCGAGGTCTTGTAGTCGTGGAAGGCGTAGGCCAGACCCCGGTCCTCCAGCCACTTGCGGGCCTTGGCGACGGTGTCGCAGTTCTTGATGCCGTACATCGTCAGGCTCATGGGCGTCGTCCTCGGCGAATCCGCGTCGCCCATGGCCTAGATCAGCCCGGCCTCCTCGCCAACCTCAGCCGGCCAGGTCCCAGGCGTTCAGCACGATGTGCCGCGTCTGGCCAAGCTTGCTTTGTACGAGAACGAAGCGATCGACTCGCCAGCGGATCGGCGCGATGGCCTGGACCGGAACGACTTGGCCGTCATAGAGGAGCGTCACGTGCGGGACGAAGGCCTTGTCAGGCTTCAAGCCGACCTTGGCCATCTCCAGCCCCAGCCGCCGCTGGAACGCCACCAGACCCTCGTGTCCCTCTCCCGCCTGCAGCGTGAAGGGGTTGTTGCCAGGACGGTTGGCGAAGCTCATGGCGCGGTCGAAGACGACCTCGAACGGCGCGGCGTCGACGGCCGAGCCCGCCGCCTCGCCCTTGCGAGCGACGTCCGCGGGAAGGCCCGCGTAGTCGCCCAGATGATGCAAGGTGACATGGAAGCGGTCGGTCAGCAGAGGCTCGCCCCGCAGGCCAAGCGCGCCGCGCAACCGACGCGCCTCGCCAGCGATCCGCTCGGCCGTGGCGGCGTCCGGGTAAAGCAGGAACATCAGCCGATCGGTCGGCGTCGGCGGGTCGAAGCCCGGCAAACCGAGTTGAGTCATGAAAACCTAGGACGCGCGCGCGGCGGGGTCGACGCGGGTCCAAACCTGCGACTTGCATAGGAAGTTCGGCAGCAGGCAGCCCTTGGCGCGCAGCGAGGCCTTGTCCAGCAAGCGCACCTGGCCGGAGAAGGTCATGTTCAGGTCGGGCACGAAAACGCGACCCTTCCAGTCCACGGGGCCGGTCGGCGAGAAGTCCCGGAGCAACTGCATGCCCACGAGCTCGCGGTTGCTGCCCTTGCGCACATCCGCCTGCGCCTCGGCGTTGGCCCACACGACATTGCCGCAGGTGCCGTCGCCGCAAGGCTTGATCTCGATATGGACGCTGCCCTTGGGGTTGCGCCAAACGCCGTAGATGTCGCCCGCGCGTGACGGAGTCGCATCGGCCGCGATGGCGGACGCCCCAATAGCGAGCGCCGAGCCCAAGACCGCGAATGCCAATACCGCACGCTTCATCGTGACCATTCCTTACGAGTGACGCTCAATAGCTAAGGCCTCGCCGGCGAAAGGCGAAGCCCCGAAGGGAAACGAACGCCTATTCCCGCGGGAAGATCAATTGAGCGATGAAGTCACTTTGATGTCCGCTGCCCACGCGCCCCGCGATGGCGTCAGGAAGGCCGAGCGCGCGTCGGCCAAACTCCGCTCGACGGGCCACTGTCGCCCAAGTGTCATGCTGAGCCGATAAGGAGCGCTGGGCCTTGAGCCGCCAGTCGCTTCGCCAGGCATGTCCTCCCGTCTTCTTCCTCCCGCGCTCGCGTTGGCTGTTGTCGCGGCGCCGGGCTGGGCGTTGGCGGCGCCCGTCACCCTGGCCGAAAGCCTCAACAGGCTCGCCGCCGAGCGCGATGTCGTGATCCTGTTTCCGCCGGAGCTGGTGAAGGATCGGCCGGGGCGGGCCGCGCCGCGCTTCGTCTCGACCAGCCGGGCCATCGCGATTCTCCTGGCTGACTCGCCAGCCCGCGGCCGCGAGGTTCGGCGGGGTGTCTTCGTCGTGGAGCGCGTATCGTCGCCGGCGCCGGTCGCTACCTCCCCGCCTCCCGCCTCGGAGCCCCCATCGGCCGACGCCATCGTCGAGCCCGTCACGGTGACGGCGGCCTACGCGGCCAGCCTGGATCGATCGCTCGACCTGAAGCGACGGGCTGGCCACGGCCTGGACGCCGTCAGCGCGGAGGACATCGCGCGCCTCCCCG
>CAKZJK010000570.1 GCA_936942565.1 uncultured Caulobacter sp.
GTCCTTGAGCAACCCGGCCCGCCCAGCGATCGTCTCGCCGTGAGATGTTATGTCGTGATCCAAGCGGCCTTGTCGCAGCCACATAGGAAGTTCACATCGATACCGCTTTCTTTCAGCGGCACGTAGAAATCAACCCAATCGCTATCTACCGCGTTTGTAACCGGCACGCCTGTCTTCCGCGAAAGTGCTGCAAATTTTCGGTCTGAGAGATCGAAACTCTCTAAGTCTTTGTCTTTTGGGAAGTCGACGTAATTGCCTAGATTGTCGATCGGAATTTCAACTCTCTTTACATGTTTTTCATTGTATTGATTTTGGTAAAAGTGGATAAGAAATTGTGCGCCGAGTTGATATGGGCGGCCTTGGCTTATTGCCTGCGCGTACTCTGATCTAATTTGATCGCCACAGTCTACTATTATCGTGCCGCTCTTTTTTAATAATATTAGAAACTCTACGCAGCTATCGATGCAATTGGATGCAACGTCACCATTCTGACGATTGGCGACTATCATCACGTTCGTATCAACAATAGCGTCAGTCATTTAAATTGCTTTTGTCGCTCAATTCTCGTCAGTTCGGCTGTCGCAACTTCATTGAAGGCGTCGCCCATGAATCTATCTGGCCAATTTTGTATATTGCCATACATGTCCATCTGAAGGGGAGTTAAGCTTGAGACGCCCTTGGGGGCATCGCAAAAATACAATTTTACTTCACCTGGAGATATGGCTTCCTCTGCGATCCTTCTTTGGAGTCTCAAAAGTAGATGCTCGGAGTGGCTTTCGAGTATAACCTGAACCCTTCTATGTATTGCGGCTTGAATTATGACATCAGCAAGCCCGGCCTGCGCCAAAGGATGAAGGTGTATTTCAGGCTGTTCTAGGATTACCGTAGACCCTTCCGGAACATACTGGAGGAGAGTGATTACTGGTAGAACCTGTGATACGCCAAAGCCCACATCAGTCAGTAGAACTTCGCTGCTCCCCGGACGGGTGCGTACTTTCGCCTGCCACCTGTTAGACCCAGGAGCAATCTCGACAACACTGAAGCTGTCGATGAGACCCATCTCACGTAGCCAATAAGCAATCATGCTTTGGAATGGCTTTAGGTGCGCTTTTGGCTTCAGGTTTCTGGTCTCTCCGCCAATGGTGGCGGCCAAGATGGCGTCGATCGTCTTCTCGCCGCGCTGGCCAACGTCCGTGGGGCGAGAGCGCGCCCATAGATAATCTCTCTGTGGAAATTCTCTCAGAGGGCCGAGGTAGAAGATTTTATCTACCTGCTTTTCATATGTAGCTTCGAGGTCGGCCAGGAACCCGGCGTTCTGAAAGTAAGTTCGCGCCTGGTCCGGAAAGGCATAGGATTTGACCGGGCCGGGCAGCTGCCACGGTCTGCCCTTGGTGCGTAGAAAGCTAAAATCCGTCTGCGCGTGCTCTTCGACAGTCTTGGCTTCCAGCGCAAACTGGTTGTCGCCGCGTCGCGTAACTAAGCTGAATGCTAGCTCTCCTAGCCGATACGACAAACTCGTTGCTGTCGGCGAGCCGCCGTGAATTCCTATCTCACCCTTAATCCCAAGTGACCTTCCTCGGGCTATAACAGAGCTCTTCTTCTGGCTTGGGTCGCTTACGGACAGTTCGCTGTCGAGCTTGAAGTTAGCTGACCAGGAAATTACAGAGCTAGCGTCGTGTTTGTGGATAACATCGTTTGCCGTGCCCAGTCTTACGAGGTCTCCATTAAGCTCTAGAGCGATCGCGCGATCAGTTGCGTCCTTTGTCTGCTTCAGCATAAGGAGGAATTGTATCAGGCTCGTCTTGCCTGACGAGTTCGTGCCAAAGACGCCAGTGATAGGCGCGCACGGTAGGTGGACTGTCGCCCACGATTTGAAATTGGAAAAGCGCAGCGAGCTCAGCATCTCTGAATTCCTAGACTAGGAAGTGCTCACAAACTACCCGCTTCGGTACAAGGTAGGAAACGCTTGCTCACCCCTTCCCCTCGCCCCCGCCATCCGCTACACCGCCCCCCGCAATGACCCGCACGCCGCACCATCACGGCCACCACCACCATCCGACCTCGCCTCGCGGGATCGGCCGGGTCCGCTCGCTCTAAAAGCAAGCCCCCAGCCAGCCCCCGCCTAGCGGATGGGGCTTGGCTCAAGCGCCATCCGTCGAAGCCTAGAAGACCTTAGGACCGACGCCGATGACCGACTCCACCGACACGCCGACCGACTTCCGCCCCGAGGCCCGCGCCCCCCGAGGCTTCGCCGACAAGCGCGCCCGCGACCTGCGGGCCGAGCGGGCGATCCTGGAGGCGGTGTCGGCGGTCTATGAGCGCTACGGCTTCGAGGCGCTGGACACCGGGGCGTTCGAATACGCCGACGCGCTGGGCAAGTTCCTGCCCGATAGCGATCGGCCCAACGAGGGCGTCTTCGCGCTGCAGGACGATGACGACCAGTGGATGGCGCTGCGCTATGACCTGACCGCGCCGCTGGCCCGCTTCGCCGCCCAGAACTGGGAGACCCTGCCCAAGCCGTTCCGCCGCTACGCCTTCGGGCCGGTGTGGCGCAACGAGAAGCCGGGGCCGGGGCGCTTCCGCCAGTTCATCCAGTGCGACGCCGACACGGTGGGCTCGGCCCGTCCGGAGGCCGACGCCGAGATCATCGCCATGGCCGTAGAGGGCCTGGAGGCCGCGGGCCTGCCGCGCGGCGCGGCGGTGCTGAAGATCAACAATCGCAAGCTGCTGAACGGCCTCTTGACCGCCGCGGGCGCCGACAGCGCCGGCCAGAAGCTGGCCGTGCTGCGCGCGGTCGACAAGCTGGACCGCCTGGGCGTCGACGGCGTGCGACTGCTGCTGGGCGAAGGCCGCCTGGACGAGAGCGGCGACTTCACCAAGGGCGCGGGGCTCAAGGGCAAGGCGGTCGACTCGGTGCTGGACTTTGTCCAGGCCGGAGCGGGTGGCCGCGCCGCGACGCTGGACAACATCGCCAAGGTGATCGGCGGCTCGGCCGAGGGCGACGAGGGCCTCCTGGAGCTGTCGCGGATCGACGCGGCCCTGACCAGCCTGGGGATCGCCGACGACCAGGCCTTCATCGATCCGTCGATCGTGCGCGGGCTGGAATACTACACCGGCGCGGTGTTCGAGGCCGAGCTCCTGCTCTCCACCACCGACGAGAAGGGGAACAAGGTCTCGTTCGGCTCGATCGGCGGCGGCGGGCGCTATGACGACCTGGTGGCGCGGTTCACCGGCAATGTGACGCCGGCGACGGGCTTCTCGTTCGGGGTGTCGCGCCTGGCGGCGGCGCTGCGAGCGGCCGGGCGCGAGCCGGGCGGGGCGGCGCGCGGGCCGGTGGTGGTCATCGCCTTCGACGACGCGCACATGCCCGAATACTTCTCCGTGGTCGGAGAATTGCGCGCGGCGGGCATTCCGGCCGAGGTCTATCTCGGCACGTCGGGCATGCGGCCGCAGATGAAGTACGCCGACCGGCGCCTGTCGCCCGCGGCCATCATGCTGGGCGGCGACGAGATCGCGGCCGGCACCGTGACGATCAAGGACCTTGATCTGGGCCGCGAGCTGGCCTCGGGCGTGGCCGACAACGCCGCCTGGAAGGCCGAGCGTCCCGGCCAGCAGACCATTCCGCGCGGCGAGCTCGTCGCCGCCGTTCGCAAGATCATTGGGGGCTAGTTCGTGAGGCTCGAGCGTTCCATTCCGGCGGAGGCGCTCGACGCCATCCGCGCTCCCTTGCTGGCCGCCGGCGCCGCGCCGACCGACGCGCCGGTGCTGCAGCCCCTGGGCCTGCTGCTGGACCTGGCCGGCGAGGCCATGCGCTCGCGACTGTTCGTCGTCTCCGGCGACGGCGGCGAGGAGGCGGCCCTGCGTCCCGACTTCACCGTCGCGGTGGCTAGGCAGCACTTCGCTGGGGGCGCGGGAAGCGGCCGCTACCGCTACGAGGGCAAGGCCTTCCGCGTGGCCCCGCGCGGCAGCGACCGCGCCGAGGAGTTCCTGCAGATCGGCATCGAGGCCTTCGAGGCCGGAGACCCGGTCGCCGCCGACGCCGAGATGGCGGCCCTGGCCTGGGCGGCCTCGGCGGCCGGCGGGCGGGGGGACCTGTCGCTGGTGCTGGGCGACGTGTCGCTGTTCGCCGCCTTCGTCGACAGCCTGGATCTCGCCGCGCCCCTGGCCGCCCGCCTGAAGCGCGCCTTCGCCAAGCCGCGCCAGCTGAAGGCGGAACTCGAGGGGGAGGGCGCCGCGCCCGACGCCGATCAAAGCCGCATCGCCGCCCTCTTGGCTGGGCTGCCCGAGGCCGAGGCCTCCGCGGTGCTGCAGGAGCTGTGGTCGCTGGCCGGCATCGAGCCCGTCGGCGGCCGCCGCCCGGCCGAGATCGCCCGTCGCCTGGTCGAGAAGGCCGAGACCGCCAAGGCCGGCCGTCTGGACCCGGACCAAGCCGCCAAGGTCCGCGCCTTCCTGGCCGTCTCCGATCGTCCGGACGCCGCCCTCGACGCCATCGCCGCGTTGGCGGGTCCGAACGACGGAGCGCTGAAGGCCGCCGTCGCCGGCTGGCGCGCGCGCCTGTCGGGCATGGCCGCCCAGGGCGTCCCGCTGGAGCACGCCACCCTGGCCGCCGCCTTCGGCCGCGCCTTCGGCTACTACGACGGCTACCTGTTCGAGGTCCGCTCGGCGGGCCTGGGCGACGAGCGGCCGATCGCCGCTGGCGGTCGCTACGACGGCCTGCCGGGACGCCTCGGCGTCTCCACCACCAACACCGGCGCGGTCGGCTTCATGGTCCGTCCCGCGCGCGCCTATGCGGGAGGCGGCGAATGAGCAGCTCACCGATGATCTTCGCCATCCCGTCCAAGGGCCGCCTGAAGGATCAGGTCGAGGCCTGGCTGGCCGACTGCGGCTTCAAGCTGGAGATGACCGGCGGCGCGCGCGGCTATTCGGCCGAGCTGTCGGGCCTGCCGGGCGTGTCGGTGCGCCTCTTGTCAGCCGGCGACATCGCCGCGGGCCTCGATAGCGGCGACCTGCACCTGGGCGTCACGGGCGAGGACTTGCTGCGCGAGCGCGGCGACGACATGGACAGCCGGGTCATGCTGCTGCGGGCCCTGGGCTTTGGCCGCGCCGATCTGGTGGTGACCGCGCCCAAGAGCTGGCTCGATGTCGACACCATGGCGGACGTGGACGAGGTCGGGCACGCGCATCTGGCCCGCACCGGCCGGCGCCTGCGCGTGGCGACCAAGTACGTGACCCAGACCCGCGCCTTCTTCGCCCGCCACGGCGTCGCCGACTACCGCATCGTCGAGAGCAGCGGCGCGACCGAGGGGGCCCCCGCCGCCGGCGCGGCCGAGCTGGTCGTGGACATCACCACCACCGGCGCGACCCTGGCCGCCAACGGGCTGAAGATCCTGTCCGACGGCGTGATCCTGAAGAGCCAGGCCCAGCTGACGGCCTCGCTGCTAGCCGGCTGGAACGCCGAGCAGCTGGACGCCCTGCGCCGCCTGCTGTCGGTGGTCGAGGCCAAGGGCCGGGCGGGCAAGCTCGCCACCCTGGTCTGGCCGGCCGAGCAGGACCGCGCCGCCCAGGACGCGGTGGCCGGCTTCGTCGCCAAGGGCGGCTCGCGCCGGGCCAATGGGGCGCTGCTTGCGACCGCCGACCTGTTCGACGCCGCCGCCGCCCTGGCCGAGGCCGGGGTCGAGCCGGTGACCGTGTCGCGTCCGGACTATGTCTTCGAGTCGCGTTCGGCGGTGCTGGACCGTTTCGTGGCCGCCCTCGGAAAGTAAGTTTTGACTGTTGCGTCAAAAATAACGCCGGAATCCGGGGGTAAAACCGACTTTTCAGTCCAAGATACGCCAGTCGCGTCAAAAATTCGTCCAAACCGTTGCGGAAAACGGCTTTGACGCGTTGACACCGTCACGAATTTGACGTTTCTACACACTGCAAGGACGAAACGAGCCCAACAGAGAGCTCCCGTTCTTCGGCGTTTCGGGGAGGAAACGCCCGCCTAGATCGAATGATCGAGAAAATAGCCAGCCCGTCGCGATTATCCCCCGCGACGGGTTTGGTGTATCTGGGCCCTGGTTTCTATTTTTGACGACAATGTAAAAAACTCCGAAGCCTGTTTCGGCGCGTCCGCCTGCGTCGTCCGGCCGCGGCGCGCGCGGCGGAATCTCGGGCCATTGTTCTCCCGCTTGGGGACGCCTTTGGGAGAACGGCCATGGACGAGTTCATTCGCCGCAAGAATATCGAGCTGTTCCGCGCCAAGCTGCGCCGCGAGCCCGATCCCGAGATGCGCGAGACGCTCGAGCAACTCCTCAAGGAATACGAAGCCCTGCCGATGAGCGGCGGCGACAACTCGCCGATCGCGGCCTAGAGCATTTTTTCCGATAAGCGGCCGAGGCGCTCGCTCAGGCGACCGGGTGTTCGGCGTCAACGGGCGTGGGAGGTTCGGCCTCGTCCAAGCTCTCGGCCCCCGGCTCGGCCGCGGGCAGCGGCATGGGCCGCTCGATACGGGCGCGAATTTCCGAATCCTTCAGCAGCGCCACGCGCATCACCTCGCGGGCCCTCGGCGCGGCCGCGCTGGACCCAAACATGCCGCCATGCTCGACAAGCACCGACATCGCGTAGCGAGGGTTGTCGTAGGGCGCGAAGGCGATGAACAGATTGTGGTCCTTCAGCTTCCAGGGGATGCCCTGATTGCTCCGCGATCCGGTCTGGGAATACTGGCGCACCTGGGCGGTGCCGGTCTTGCCCGCCATCAGCACATCGCCCAGCCCCAACTGGCTCTGCGCGTAAGCCCCGCCCGTGGGATCGTTGGCCACGGCCGCCATGCCCGCTCGCACGATGGCCAGATGCTCGGCCGGAATGGGGAGGTCCGGTACGGAGTCGCCATGGGGCTGATCGACGCCGCCGATCGATTTGACCAATCGCGGGTTCAGCGCGCGCTTTCCGTTGGCCAGCCGCGCGCACATCACCGCCAGTTGCAGCGCGTTCACGTTGATATAGCCCTGGCCGATCCCATACGGCACGGAGTCGCCCGGATGCCAGGTTGGATCGCGCTTGAAGGCGGTCTTCTTCCAGTCGCGGGAACCGACCAGTCCCTTGCGCTGACCGGGGATGCCCAGGTCGAAGGTCTGGCCAAAGCCCATCGCCGTCGCCGTCGCGTGGATCGGGTCGGGCCCGATCCGCAGCGCCATCTGGTAGAAATAGACGTCGCAGGAGTTCTTGATGGCGTCGTGCATGTTCTGCGCGCCGTGACCGCCCTTCTTGTGGCAGTGCCAGGTGCGACCGCCGAAATACCAGCCGCCCGCGCAAACGACGCGCTCGGTAGGATCAATACCGGCGCTCAGCGCGGCCAAGGCCACGGTCGGCTTGAAGGTGGAGCCCGGCGGATAGGTGCCGGTCATGGTCTTGTCCAACAGCGGCTTGCGCTCGTACTGGGCCAGCGCCCTGTACTCCGCCCCTGAAAGGCCCTTCACCAGCCGGTTGGCGTCGAAGCTGGGGGCGGAGGCCATGCACAGCAGGTCGCCGGTCTGGCAATCGACCATGACGATCGCGCCGCTCTCGTCGCCCATCACCTCCAGGGCGCGGTTCTGGATGTCGGCGTCCAGCGTGAGGCGGATCTCCTGGCCCGGCGTGGCGGCGATGTCGCCTTCCGGGTCCAGCCGCACCACGCGGCCTTGGGCGTCGACCTCGGCCTTGGTCGCGCCGGCGTGGCCCCTGAGCTGGCGGTCGAAAGCCTTCTCGACACCCTGTTTGCCGATCCGGAAGCCCGGGTTGTGCAGCAGGTTCTGGTCCTGGCTCGCGTCGTCCTCGGCCGCCTTCAGGTCGCGGTCCGAGGCCTTGGCGACATAGCCGATCACGTGGGCGAAGGCCCCTCCGAAGGGGTAGACCCGCACCTCGCCCATGTCGGCGGTCACGCTGGGAAGCTCTGGCGCACGGATGTTGATGCGCGAGAACTCCTCCCAGGACAGGTCTTCCATCACCACGACCGGCGCCTTCCTGGGCGCGCGCGCGATGTCCTTGAGCACGCGGGCGCGACGCGCGTCGTCGATGGGCGTCAACTTGCTCAGGTCGGCCATGACGGCCGCGGCGTCGAGGTTCTTGTCCTTGGTGAGAAGCAGCCGGAAGTTGGGTCGATTGGACGCCAGCGCCACGCCGTTTCGGTCCAGGATCAGGCCGCGTGGCGGCGGGACGAGCCGGTAGTTGAACTGGTTTCCGGCCGAGAGCGTCTGGTACCGCCGCGCCTCGACCAGCTGCAGCTGCGCCAGGCGTCCGCCCAGCGCCAGCAGGCCGGCGCCCGTGAGCCCGCCGATCAGGAACGCGCGCCGGTGGAACACCCCCTGACGCTCGTTCACCTCGGAGAAGAAGATGGAGGGTTCGCTCATGCCGACTCAACCAGACCTTGTCGCGACCACATCATGCCGACGGGGCGCGTCAAGCCGGTTTTCCAAGCCGCGACACGCCGGGACGCGGTCTTGTCCAAAGTCCGATCCGGACGCGAAGCCGGGTCCTCGGTTCCGGTCGATCTTGGGCTGGAAATGACCGGGCCCGCGCCGAGCTACCCGCCTACCGTCCCATCTCCGTCCACCCGCCCCCCAGCGCCTGGTACAGCGCCACGGCGTTCTGCAGCCTCGCCTCGCGCACCTGCGACAGGGCCAGGTCCGTGGCCAGCAGGCCGCGCTGGGCGTCCAGCTCTTCCAGGTAGGCGACATAGCCGGCCTGATAGCGCTTGCGGGCGTGGTCGAGGGCCGAGGCGGCGGCGGCGCGCTGGCGGACGGCGGCGGCTTCCTGCTCGGCCAGGCGGCCGGTCCCCTCGAGCGCGCTCTCGACCTCGCTGAACGCGGTCAGCACGGCCTTGCGGCAGTCCTCGGCCACGCCGGTGCCGGCGCACTTCAATGCACGATAGTCGCTGTGCCCTGGGGCATCCAGCGCCATGTCCAGCACCCGCTTCATGTGCTCGAACCAGCCCTCCTGGTAGGCCGACCCCTGCGCGCGCGGCGCGTCGTAGCGGCCCTGCAGCGCCAGGCTGTCGTTGCCCAGCGCGGTGAGC
>CAKZJK010000571.1 GCA_936942565.1 uncultured Caulobacter sp.
GCGAGGCCCGAGATTTGTTTCTCCGGTGCAACATCGTTGCGACTTCCGCCGCGCGAGCGCTTGGAATGTGACCAGCTTTCAAAGCTTCACCTGAAGCAAGGCCCCGCTACGACATACTGGCGCGCGCTTTTCCTCGCATAGTCTTTTCCATGGCGCCGGGGGGCGTTGCGACGCGCGACGCCGGTCCGTAAGCAACGGCGCCCCAGCGCCCGCGCCGCCTGGGCGACGCTCCTGCTTGCAACTCATGTTCCGTGGGCTGAATGACCTTTTCCGTGCTTCTCTACGGGCTGGCCGCCGCCGCCTTCGATCCCACCAACGCCGTCGCGACAGCTCCCCTGTCGTCCGCCGCTCCGGCCGTCGATGAACAGACGCAGGCGACGACCAAGAGCGATGGTCCGAACGAGGTCGAGGGTTTGGTCATCCAGGCCGACCCGCGGGGCAAGGTCGAGGGCGACATCAAGCCCGACATCGAGCTGAACGAAGCCGAAATCCAGAGCTTCGGCGCGACCAGCATCGGCGAATTGCTGACCATGCTGACGCCCCAGACCACCAGCACGCGCGGCCGCGACAGCAGCAGCGGACCCGTGCTCCTGGTCAATGGACGCCGCATTTCCGGCTTCCAGGAAATCCAAGGCGTTCCGCCCGAGGCGATCGAGCGCTTCCAGATCCTCCCCGAGGAGGTCGCGCTCAGCTACGGCTACAAGGCCGACCAGAGGGTCGTGAACATTATCCTCAAGAAGAACTACAACGCCCTGCAGACGCAGGCTTCGGCTACGGTGGCCACCGACGGCGGCCGGACCTCGCCGGCCGCGGGCGGCAACCGCGTCCATATCGATGGCGACAAGCGCTGGAACGTGGATGTCCAGCTCTCGCACGAGCCCTATCTGCTCGAGACGGATCGGAACATCGTCCGCGCGGCGAACGGCCAGCCCTATGACCTGACGGGCAACATCGCGGGCGTCGGTGGGGCCAGCATCACCGACCTGTCCAGCTTGACGGGAAGCGCCGTCACCTACGCGGGCGTTCCAAGCGCGGCCCTGAACGGTAAGGCCAGTCTTTCGGACTACGTCGGCCTGGCCAACACCTACAACACCGGCGACCTGACCCGTGATCGATCGCTGATCTCAAAGTCGGACAAGGCCACGCTGCGGGGCTCTTACAGCCGGGACCTCAACAAGCAGACCCAGCTGACGATCAGCGGCAATCTCGAGGACACCAGCAGCCGCGCCCTGCTGGGTCTGCCGGGCGTCACCTTCACCCTGCCGGCGGGCAGCCCATTCTCGCCGTTCTCCCAAGCCGTCACCGGCTATCGCTACATCGACGCGCCCGGCTCGTTGTCGCGGGACGTCGATACGCTGCGCACCCAGGTCAGCATGGCCGCCAACGGCCGGGTCAAGGACTGGCGCTGGAACCTGACCGGTGACTTCGACCGCACCGCCACCGACACGACAACCGGCAGAGGCCTGGACGCCTCGGCCTTCCAGGCCGCGGTCGCCGCGGGCGATCCGACCGTCAACCCGTTCGGCGTCATCTCCCCGAGCCTTTACAAGACCCTCGCGGCCGACACTGCCCACTCGGTGTCGACCTCGGCTAGCGCCGAGCTGGTGCTGAACGGAAACCTGTTCCAGCTGCCGGCGGGCCCCTTGCAGACCACGTTCAAGGTCGGGGCCAACAGCAAGGGCCTCGATTCCAAGACGGTCCGCTCGGGCGTCACCACGACCCGGGACATCACCCGCACCACCGAGAGCTTCCAGAGCAGTTTCAATCTGCCGCTGACCAGCACCCGCCAGAACTTCCTGGCCAAGGCCGGCGACCTCTCGGTGAACTTCAACCTCGGCTATGACGACCTGTCGGATCTTGGGGGGCTCACCACCCTGGGCGGTGGTCTCAACTGGTCGCCGATCAAGAAGATCAGCTTCATCGCCAGCTATACGGACGAAGAAGGCGCGCCCTCGACCAACCAGATCAACGATCCGGTGGTGGTGACGCCCAACGTCTCGGTGTTCGACTTCTCCACCGGCCAGACGGTCCTTGTCACCCGAACCGACGGCGGCAACGCGGCCCTGCGCAACGACAATCGCCAGGTCCAGAAGCTGGGCGTGAACTACAAGCCGCTCGACAAGGTCGAGCTGACCTTCAACGCGACCTATACCCGCGCCGAGACCAAGAACATGATCGCCTCGTTCCCGGCGATCACGCCGGATCTCGAGGCCGCGTTCCCGGAGCGCTTCACGCGCGATGCGACGGGCAGGCTGGTGGCCATCGACGCGCGGCCGGTGAACTTCGCCAGCGCCGAGAGCGAGAACATCCGCTGGGGCTTCAACCTGTTCAAGCCGATCGGTCAGCCGACCGCCGGCGCCGGCGGGGGCTTTGGTGGTCCAGGCGGTGGCGGGATGCGCCTTGGCGGTCCTCCGGGTGGCGGCCCTCCGGGCGGTGGCGGCGGCGGCCCAGGCGGTCCCGGCGGCGGCTTTGGTCCGCCCGCGGGCATGATGCGTCCGGGCCAAGGCATGTTCCAACTGTCGGTCTATCACACGTGGCGGCTCACCGATCAGGTCACGATCCGCGACGGCCTGGCCGCGTTGGACCAGCTGGATGGCGCGGCGATCACGTCGCGCACCGGCCAGGCTCGGAACGAGGTTCAGATCCAGGGCGGCTATTTCAAGGACGGCCTGGGCATGCGCTTCAACGGGACCTGGAAGGACTCGACCTGGGTCAATGGCGGATCCACGGGCGGCCAGACGCTCTACTTCTCGGATCTGGCCACGGTGGGCGTGAACTTCTTCGCCAATTTCAGCGTCCCGGCGCGGAAGAAGGCGGTCGATCGCTTCCCGATCCTGAAGGGCGCGCAGGTGTCGCTGAACTTCGACAACATCCTCGACGCCAAGCAGACGGTTCGAGACCAGAACGGCAAAACGCCGCAGGCCTACCAGCGTGATTACTTGGATCCGCTAGGCCGCACGGTGCGTATCGGGTTCCGAAAACTGCTTTAGAGGGCCGCGACGACAGAACACCGGCGTCTCAACACGTCCTTAAGCTGTCTGTCGCACCCTGATGTTCTGAGCGGCCGATTTGGCCGGGTCGGAGGTCGTCATGTCCATCATGACATCCAGTACGCGCCGCGCGGGCGACCACTTCGAACCTACGGATACGGACCCGCAGGTCCAGCGTCGCATGCGTGGCTATCTCGAGCAGATCGACTACACCGCCTTCGCCTCGAACAAGGCGGTTCTGTCCGTGGCGCTGCCGCGCGCCGAGGGCGAGCAATTCCAGCGCCTGGCCGTGGCGGCGTCCACCGCGCGGGCGCGTTGGGTGAACGAGGCCGTGGCCATGGCCGACGCCGGGCACTCGCTGTCGGAAGCCCAGGTGGCCCGCCTGCACCATCTGCGCTCCACCTATGAAGAGCTGACCTCGGTCTATGAGGCCATGCGCCGGATGGTCGAGCGCGGCTACATCGCTTACCGCCCGATCTCGGCGTAATTTCGCCCGGGTAATATTGACTCAGATTATTATCCGGGTAAAAGCCGCGTCCAGGAGGCGATCATGTCCGGACGCAAGGCGCTGTCACGCGCATACAAAGAGCGAAAAGTCGAAGCTGGGGTTTATGCGGTTCGCTGTCTGGCGAGCGGCGAGGTTTGGGTCGGCGCGACCGCCGATCTAGCGACGCGCCAGAGCGGCGTGTGGTTCACCCTGCGCCTGGGATCGCATCGCGAGCCCAGCCTGCAAGCGGCGTGGAACGGGCATGGAATCGCCGCCTTCGCCTTCGAGCCGCTGGAGACGGTCGATATGGAAGGGCTCGACAATTTCGGCCGGGCCAGCCGTCTGAAGGACCGCCGCGATCACTGGATCGGGACGCTAAACGCGCGAGGGCTGAACTGATGGAAGAGCGCTACGTCGTTTTCCACGGCCACCAGCGCGTGGCGTCGGGGAGCCGGTTGGACGCCGCCTTGGCGGCGCATCGGCTGGCGTCCGAGGCCGGAGTTCTGGCCTTTGGTCCCGATGGCCGCGGGATCGACTTCGACCTGACGGGCGATGCCGAGACCATCTCTGAACGCTACGCGCCGGTCGAGGTCGCGCGGGGACGGGGACGGCCCAAGCTTGGCGTCGTCGCGCGCGAGGTGACGTTGCTGCCGCGTCACTGGGACTGGCTGGCCAGCCAGCCCGGCGGCGCCTCGGTGGCGCTGCGCAAGTTGGTCGAGGCCGCCAGCCGCGCGGCGGAGGGACCCGATCGTATCCGGACTGCGCGTGAAGCCGCCTATCGCTTCGCCTCGGCGATGGCGATCTGGCGGGCTTCGAGGACGCCATGCGCGCCCTGTTCGCGGGCGACGACGCCGCGTTCGAGGCGCGGATCGAGGCTTGGCCCGCCGACATCGCCGCGCAGCTCAGGACCTATGCGGCCGAAGCCTTCGGGCCCGATCAGTCGGCCGAGTTGGCCAGCACCTCGGCCAGCAAGGCGGAATAGGCCGCGTCGAACGGCGCGCGGTCGCTATCCGGCTTCATCGGCCAAAGCGGGCGTAGCGCCGCCGTGCGCGCCGCCGCCTCGCGCAGCCAGGCGGGATCGGCCTTGGTCAGCTGGGCGGCGCGCTGTTCGATCTCGGCCGGCGAGCGTCCGTCGTAGGCGAGCAGCGCGCACAGGGCCCAAAGCGCCTGCTCGTCGGGATTGGGCTTGGCGGCGCCGGGCAGGCGACCGGCCGTCCAGCGCACGGCGTCGACGATTTGCTGGCGGTAGCGTGGGTCTTCCCAGGTGCTCGCGGTGTGGCCAAGGTTGGTGTAGAACAGTCGTCCCTGGCCGATCTGCCGCGTCCAGGTGATCGGCACGAACCACGGCCGCTTCAGGGACATGTCGCTGAAGTCCAGCGCCTGCAGCACGCGGACCTTGGACGGGTCATGGTCCGCGTACTGGTAGATCTCCTCGGCGTAGGCGAAGCGGCGCGGCCAGGCCTGGTTCATCGGCTCGCTGCCTTCGCCCAGGGCCTGGACGGTGATCGGCGTGCCTTGCGTCCACGGATGGCCGGCGAACTTGCCGTTGATGAAGGCCGTGTAGGTCTTGCCTGGGCCGTCATAAGGCCACCCGGTGTCGGTGGCGCTGTGCAGGCCGACAAAGCCGCCTCGGCCGCTCTCGATCCAGTCCTGGATGGCGGCCCAGGTTGCCGGGGCGATGGGCAGGGCGCCGGTCGTGTAGAAGACCAGGACGTCGACGTTCTTCAGCGTCTCCGGCGTGATCGTGCCGGCGTCGCGGGTCGAGCGAACCGTGAAGGCGCCCGAGCGCGCGCCGATTTCCGCCATGGCGACCTCGGACAAGGTCGGACCGTTGCTGGCCTTCGGCGGCATGACCGGCGCGTGCACGAACCCGACCGACTGGTCGAGATAGAGCACTCGGACCTTGCCGCCCTTGGGCGCGGCATGGGCGGGGAAAGCGAGCGCGAGAAGCGTCGCGACGAGAACAAGCAGGCGCGTCATGGCGGTCTTTTAAGCCCCAGGCTGCAGAAGGTCCCAACGGTTCCCGTGGAGATCCTCGAACACCGCCACCTTACCGTAGGCTTCGTGGCGCGGTTCTTCCAAGAACTTCACGCCGGCCGCGCTCATGCGCGCGTGATCGCCGGCGAAGTCGTCGGTGTGCAGGAACAGCCAGACGCGGCCGCCGCCCTGGCGTCCGATCGCTTCGGCCTGATCGCCGCTGGCCCGAGCGAGAAGGAAATTCGTCCCGTCGGAGCCGGGAGACACCACGACCCAGCGCTTGCCCCCGCCCATGTCCGTGTCCTCGACGAGGTCGAAGCCCAGCTTGCCGACGTAGAAGGCGATGGCCTCGTCATAGTCGGCGACGAGCAGGGACACGAGGGCGACGCGGCGGGCCATGGGCGACTCCGTATGGGCGGCCGATGCATAGCATGCGTCAGCCGGTTGTCAGTCTCGGCGCGTTAGGCCCTCATGCATCCTTCCGGACCCCAAGGACAATGACATGAACCGCTCTCTAATCCTGACCCTGACGGCTATAGCGCTTTCGCCGCTGCCGGCCCTGGCGGACGGGCCCAAGACCAAGGTCACCGAGGTCGCCGTCGAGGACATCCCCGCCGCCGTGGTGGCGTTGGTCAAGGCCGCCGCGCCGACTATCACGATCAAAGAAGCCGAGCTGAAGCAACGCGCCGACCGGCGCTACTACGACGTCGAGGGGGTGACGCCCGACGGTTCGGAGATCGAGTTCGACTTGCTGGAGAAGAACGGCGGTTGGGAGATCGTCGAGACCCAGCGCGACATCGCCTGGGTCAGCGCGCCCAAGGTCGTTCGCGACACCGCCGCCGGGTCGGGCAAGGCGATCGCGCCGGTCCGCGTCATCGAGAGCCGGCAGGCCGATGGCATGGTGATCTACGAGCTGTTCGCCGCCGGCAAGCCGGACGAGCCGTCCATGGAGGTCAGTCTCAAGGACGGCCAGGCCAAGGTGTTGACCGAGGTGTGGCCGCACTAACCGCCCGAATAGCCGCCGATGATCGGCAGGATCTCGCCGGTGATGTAGCTGGAGGTCTGGGGCGAGGCCAGGAACACGTAGGCCGGGGCGATCTCCTCGGGCTGGGCGGGACGCTTCATCGGCGTCTGGCTCCCGAACTTGGCGACCTGGGGCGCGAGCTTGTCGGCCGGGTTCAGGGGCGTCCACACAGGGCCGGGCGCGACGGCGTTCACGCGGATGCCCTTGTCGACCAGATGCGTCGCCAGCGATCGGGTGAAGGCGTGGATGCCGCCCTTGGTCATCGAGTAGTCCAGCAGGTCCTTGTTGCCGAGCAAGCCGGTGACCGAGCCGGTGTTGATGATCGCGCCGCCCTTGGGCAGATGCTTCACCGCCGCCTTGGCCATATGGAAATAGCCATAAAGGTTGGTCTTCAGCGTGCGGTCGAAGTGCTCTTCGGTCAGGTCCTCGAAGGCGGTGACGTGCTCCTGGAAAGCGGCGTTGTTGACCAGCACGTCGAGCCGGCCGAGCGCTTCCACGGTCTTCTCGACGGCGGCCTGCGCGTAGGTGGGATCGGCGACGTCGCCAGGCAGCAGGATGGCGCGACGGCCTTCCATCTCGACCGCCATGCGGGTCTGCTGGGCGTCCTTGTCCTCGCTGAGATAGGCGATGGCGACATCCGCGCCTTCGCGCGCGAACAGCACGGCCACGGCGCGGCCGATGCCGCTGTCGGCGCCGGTGATCAGCGCGACCATGCCCTCCAGCTTGCCCGAGCCCTTGTAGAAGGGCGCGTCGTACATCGGTTCGGGTTCGAGCCGGTATTCGTCGCCGGGCTTGCTCTGGTGTTGCTCGGGGAAGGGCGGGGCCGGGTAGGGGCGCGCCCCGGCCTGCATGGCCTCTGACTGTCCCTCGTCCTTCTGCTGGAAGGAGCGTTCCTCCTTGGCGTCCAGCGGCGCCTGAATGGCGCGCTCGGCCTCGGCGGCGCGTTCGCCGGCCTGTTCGAATTGCGGCGTTTGGGTCTCGGCCATGGCTGCCTCCTGGGGTGAGCCCGGAAAACCACTGGCGTCGCGCGATGTTCCAACCGTGACCGAAAGCGGTTGCCCGCGACAGGGCGTTAAGCCACCTTGCCCGCCTTCTTTGACATTGGTGACACCATGCCGCGCGACGCGGCCGGAACGGCGCTTCCTTCGAAGCGGCCGCGCGGCCCCATCCTGACCGATCTGATCGAACTGCTCCGCCTGGCGGGGCCGGTCGTGCTGTCGCGCCTGGGCATCATGGTCATGGGCCTGACCGACGCGATCGTCGTCGGCCACTACTCGGCCCAGCAGCTGGGCTTTCACGCCATGGCCTGGGCGCCGTCCTCGATCTTCGTGACCATGAACGTCGGCCTGCTGGTCGGGGTGCAGGTGATGACCGCGCGCGCCATCGGCGCGGGCAAGCGGCACGAAACCGGCGCGGTGCTCCGCCGGGGGCTGACCTACAGCCTCTGGCTGGGCCTTGGCGGCATGGCGCTACAGGCGCTGCTGGGGCCGTTGTTCCTGCATAGCCTGGGTCTTAAGGACGGCCTGGCGGACGGCGCGACCCTGCCGCTGATCGTCTTCTCCCTGTCGCTGCCGCTCTATTCTGTGTCGGTGGTCCTGACCTTCTGGCTGGAGGGCCTGGCGCGGCCAACCCCGGGGGCGGTGATGATGTGGCTGGCCAACCTCGTGAATCTGGCGGCCAACCTGCTGCTGGTCCCGGGGACCTTCGGCCTGCCCGCGCTGGGCGCCACGGGCGGGGCCTGGTCGACCTTCGCCGCGCGTCTGGCGCTGGTCGTCGCCTTGGCGATCTATGTGCTGCGCATGAAGGAGGCGCGCGAGCTGGGCGTCTTCGACAAGCCCGCCCGCGATCGGCCGGCCGAGATCGAGCAGCGGCGGATAGGCTACGGCGCCGGGGCGTCGAACTTCTTCGAGGTCTCGGCCTTCGCCGGCATGAACCTCGTCGCGGGCTGGATCGGCGCGCTGGCCGTCGCCGCATGGGCCGTGGTGCTGAACGTGGCGGCGATCATCTTCATGATTCCGCTGGGCGTGGCCTCGGCCACGGCGGTGCAGGTCGGGCGAGCCTATGGCGCGCGCGACCCGGCCGGCATGACTCGCGCCGGCTGGATCGCTTTCGCCGTGATCGCGGTCATCGGCGTGGTCGCGGGCCTGGCGCTCTATCCGACCCGGCACTGGGTGGCCCTGGCCTACACGACCGATCCCGCGGCGCTGGAGCTGATCCTGCCGGCGCTCGTCCTGACCTGCTTCTTCCTGGCGCCCGACGCGGTGCAGGTCGTGGCGGCCCAGGCGCTGCGGGCGCGGGGCGAGGTGTGGGTTCCGACGATCACCCACCTGATCAGCTACGCGCTGGTCATGGGGCCGCTAGCCTGGTGGCTGGCGATCCCGCGCGGCATGGGGCTGAACGGCGTGGTGCTGTCGGTGATCGTCACCAGCTTCCTGGCCGCCGGCTTCCTGCTGGCGCGGTTCAGGATCCTGGACCTGCGGGACCGGAAGCTGGCGCGCGAGGGCGCCTAAGCCCCCAGGATCCAGCCTTCCTCGGTTTCGGCCACGGCCAGCGCCTCATCGTCCAGGCCCTTGGGCGCGGCGAAGACGGCGGCCAGCTTGCCGGTCTCGTCCAGCTTGGCGAAGTGTTCGGCCAGCTCG
>CAKZJK010000572.1 GCA_936942565.1 uncultured Caulobacter sp.
TGGGCGAAGCCGAGACCTTCGGCCAGGCCGCCGAGCCGCTGGCCCTGGTCATCGCCCCGACCCGCGAACTGGCCATGCAGGTCAATCGCGAGCTGGCCTGGCTCTACGCCGAGGCCAAGGCGGTCGTCGTCAACTGCGTCGGCGGCATGGACGCCCGTCGCGAGCAGCGCGCGCTAAACTACGGCGCCCACATCGTCGTCGGCACGCCGGGCCGCCTGCGCGATCACATCGAGCGCGGCCACCTTGATCTCTCCAAGCTGAAGGTCGCCGTCCTCGACGAGGCCGACGAGATGCTGGACATGGGCTTCCGCGAAGACCTGGAGTTCATCCTCGACGCCGCCCCGCCCGAACGCCGGACCCTGCTGTTCTCGGCCACCCTGGCCCGCGACATCGTCGAGCTGGCCAAGCGCTATCAGAACGACGCCGTGCGCATCGACACCATCGGCCGCAACGAGCCGCACCGCGACATCGAATACCGCGCCGTGCGCGTGGCCCCGAACGAGGTCGAGCACGCCGTCGTCAACCTGCTGCGCTTCTTCGAGGCCCCCGGCGCACTGGTGTTCGCCAACACCCGCGAGAGCGTCCGCGGCCTGCACAACAAGCTGCGCGAGCGCGGCTTCGCGGTCGTCGGCCTGTCGGGCGAGCTATCCCAACGTGAACGCGCCGACGCCCTGCAGGCCCTGCGCGACGGCCATGCCCGCGTCTGCGTCGCCACCGATGTCGCCGCCCGCGGTCTCGACCTGCCGGACCTGGGCCTGGTGATCCACGCCGAACTGCCGATCAACAAGGCCACGCTCCTGCACCGCTCGGGCCGCACCGGCCGCGCGGGCAAGAAGGGCGTCAGCGCCCTGGTCGTGCCCTACACCCGTCGCCGCAAGGCCGAGCAGCTGTTGTACGCGGCCGGCGTCGAGGCCGACTGGGGCGGCGCGCCCAGCGCCGACTCGATCCGCGAGAAGGACCAGGAGCGCCTGCTCGAGGACCCGATCTTCGCCGAGGCCGCGACCGAAGAGGACATCGCCCTGGCCGAGGCCATGCTGGCCAAGCGCACGCCCGTGGAGATCGCCGCGGCCCTGATCCGCACCCGCCGCGCCAAGCTGCCCTCGCCGGAAGACATCTATGACGACCCGCGCCACGGCGCCGATCCGGGTCCGCGCTTGCGCACCGGCGAGCCGGGCGAGCGTCCCGAGCGCGAGCCGCGCGTCAGCATGGACGGCTCGGAGTGGTTCCGGATCAGCGTTGGCCGTCGCGGCAACGCCGATCCCAAGTGGCTGATCCCGATGATCTGCCGCCTGGGCCACATCACCAAGAAGGATATCGGCGCGATCCGGATCTTCGACTACGACACCAAGTTCGAGATCTCGGCCGAGGCGGCGACCAAGTTCGGCGCGGCCGTGCAGTCGACGGTGCGCGAGGATGTCTCGATCACCCCGACCACGGCCCCGGCCCCGCGCGGCGAGCGCCCGCCGCGCGAACCGCGTGACCACGACGCGCCGCGTCGCGAGTTCAAGCCCCGCGCCCCGCGCGAGGACGGCCCGCGTCCTCCCCGCGCCAACGCGCCGGGCTCTCGCGACCACACCCCGCGTCCTTCCAACCATGACGCCGACGGCTTCAGCAACGCCAAGCCCTATAACCGCGGCGAGGAGCCCAAGGGTGACTACAAGCCCCGCCGGGCCCCGCGCGACAACGACGCGCCGCGTCCGTATTCGCCCCGGGACTCCGAGGGCGCTCCCAAGCGCGCCTTCAAGCCGCGCCATGAGGCGAGCGCCGACGCGCCCCGCGAGTACAAGCCCCGCGCGCCGCGCGCGGACGGCGATGGCCCCAAGAAGCCGTTCAAGAAGAGCTTCAGCGACAACGCCGCTGGTCCGAAGCCCTATTCCAAGCCCTATGCCGGCAAGCGCGACGACGCGGGTCCCGGCAAGCCGTTCAAGGGCCCCAAGCCCTTCAAGGCCAAGAGCTTCGACGCCAAGCCCGGCGCCAAGCCCGCGGGCAAGCCGTTCAAGAAGAAGTAGATGAGGAAGGGCCTCTCCCCACGGGAGGGGCCCTTTTTCTAGGCGGACTGCCCCGCCGACCAACCCGACGCCCAGGCCCACTGGAAATTGTAGCCGCCCAACCAGCCGGTGACGTCGACCACCTCGCCGACGAAATAGAGCCCCGGCACGGTCTTGGCCTCAAGCGTTCTGGAATCCAGGTCGTCGGTGTCCACGCCCCCCAGTGTCACTTCCGCCGTCCGATAGCCTTCCGAGCCCACCGGCTTGAAGGTCCAGGCGTTGACCGCCGCCGCCAGCTGGCCCAGCACCTTGTCCGAACAGTCGGCGATATTGCCCTTCCCGGCCGCCTCTTCCTCGGCGATCACCTGGGCGACGCGCTTGGGCAGCAAGGTCGCCAGCACGGTCGAGACCGCCTGGCGCGGCGTCGCCGTACGCGCCGCCTTCAGCGCCGCCAGGGCGTCGACGCCGGGGGCCATGTCGACCCGGACCTCGTCGCCCTCGCGCCAATACGACGAGATCTGCAGGATCGAGGGGCCCGAAAGGCCCCGGTGCGTGAACAGCATCCCTTCGCGGAACTTGGTCTTGCCGTGGGCGACCACGGCGTCCAGCGCCACGCCCGACAGCGGCGTCAGCCGCGCCAGCATGCCCGGCTCGAAGGTCAGCGGCACGAGCGCCGGGCGCGTCTCGACGATCCCCAGCCCGAACTGTTTGGCGATGTCGTAGCCCAGGCCCGTCGCGCCCATCTTCGGGATCGACTTGCCGCCGCTGGCCACGACCAATGAGGCGCAGGCGACCTTGCCAGACGACAGCGCGACCTCGAAGCCGCCCTCGGTCTTGGCCACGCTCTCCACGCCGGTCTCCAGCCGCAGCGTCACGCCAGCGGCCTTCATCTCGGTCAGCAGCATCGTGATGATCTGCTTGGCCGAGCCGTCGCAGAACAGCTGGCCGAGCGTCTTCTCATGATAGGCGATGCCGTGCCGCTCGACCAAGGCGATGAAGTCCTTGGGGCGATAGCGACGAAGGGCCGACAGAGCGAACTTCGGGTTCGCCGACAGGAAATTATGGATCGACGCGCCGGTGTTGGTGAAGTTGCAGCGCCCGCCGCCGCTGATGCGGATCTTCTCGCCCGGGGCCTTGGCGTGGTCGATCACCAGCACCGAGCGCCCGCGCTTGCCCGCCTCGATGGCGCACATCATGCCGGCCGCGCCCGCGCCGATCACCAGGACGTCGAAATTTTCCAAGGTTTGCCCGCTGCTTGCTCGCGCCTCTTCGAGCCCACGCCCGCTCCGGTGTCAACCAGCCGGCCTTGACGCGACGACGGAAGACGCTACGACGCTCGCCCCGCCCCTCCCCAGGACCCCGAGCCTCCCATGACGGCCGCCACCGCGCCGACGATCGGCGTCGACTTCGGCACCACCAACACCGTCGTCTCCATGACGCACGGCGACGACCACGCGCGCCTGGTCCGCTTCTCGATCGACAACCGCGAGCTCTTCGCCTTCCGCTCGGCGCTCAGCTTCCACAGCGTCCAGGGCGAGCGCATCGTCGAGGCCGGCCCGTGGGCCATCGAAGCCTATCTGGAAGAGCCGCTGGAGACGCGCTTCATCCAGTCGTTCAAGACCTTCGCCGCCTCGGCCGCCTTCACCGAGACCCGCATCCTGGACAAGCGCTATCAGTTCGAGGACCTGCTGGCGGCCTTCCTGCTGCGCCTGCGCGAGCACGCCGGCGGCCAGATGAGCGACCTGCCGCCGCGCATCATCGTCGGGCGTCCCGTGACCTTCGCCGGAAGCTCGCCCAATGAGAGCCTGGCCCTGACCCGCTACGAAGCGGCCTTCCAGCGTCTGGGCTTCACCGACATCCGCTACGCCTACGAGCCCGTCGGCGCGGCCTTCTTCTTCGCGCGGCAGCTGAAGCAGGACGCCACGGTGCTGGTCGCCGACTTCGGCGGCGGCACCTCGGACTTCTCGCTGGTGCGGTTCGAGCGCGCGGCGGACGGGACGCTGCGCTCGACGCCGCTGTCGCGCTCGGGCGTCGGCCTGGCCGGCGACGCCTTCGACTACCGGATCATCGACCAGCTGGTCTCGCCCGAGCTGGGCAAGGGGTCGGAGTACCGTTCGTTCTCCAACAAGCTGCCGATCCCGCAGCGCTACTACGCCGCCTTCGCCCGCTGGGATCAGCTGGCCCTGTTGCGCGCCTCCAAGGACATGCGCGACATCCGCGCCTTGGAACGCACGGCGGTGGAGCCGGACAAGATCGCGGCCCTGATCGAAGTGCTGGATGGAAATCACGGATACGCCCTCTACCGCTCGGTCTCGGCGCTGAAGGAAGCGCTGTCCAGCCACGACGCGGCGACGTTCCTTTTCGAGGCGGGATCCGTTCGGATCGAGAAGCAGGTCCAGCGGGCCGACTTCGAGGGCTGGATCGCGCCGGAGCTGGCCGCCATCGAGGGCGCCGTCGCCGAGGCGCTCGACCGCGCCGGACTTTCGGAAAGCGGCGTCGATCGCGTGTTCCTGACCGGCGGCAGTTCGTTCGTGCCGGCCGTGCGCGAGATCTTCCTGCGTCGCTTTGGGGCCGACAAGATCGAGACCGGTGGCGAGTTCGAATCCATCGCCTCGGGCCTGGCCCTCATCGGCCGCGAGGCCGATCTCGAGCTCTGGACCATGCGCGCCGGCTGATCGCCGCGCCAGGCGCGTTGGTCGCATGGCCGCAAGCGGCGCTTTGCCTTAGGGTCAACGCGAACGATTCGCGTCGCGACCTTGGGGAGAGCGAGTCCAGTGCCGATTTCGTACCTGTCCACGTCCCAGGTCGCGGCCCTCTCGGCCACCACGATCCAGGGCCTGTCGACCACCAAGTTGGAAGGCTTGGTCAGCACGCAGGTCGCCGTTCTTTCGACCACGACGCTGTCGGGCCTGACCGCCACCCAGGTTTCCGCCATTTCCAACACGGCCGTCAAAGGTTTGACGGCGACCCAGATACCGGCCTTCTCGCCCACTCTCATCTTCGACGCCGAACAGTTGGCCGCCTTCAGCGGCGCTCAACTGAACGCCCTGACCTCGACCCAGTTGGCCAAGCTGGACGCCGATCGCATGGAGGCGCTCAGCGCCAGCCAGATCGGCGCGCTGGACACCACGCACTTCATCGCGCTCGACGCCACCCAGATTGGCGCGCTGGATCCGACCCAGCTCAAGAACCTGACGACTTCTCAGATCCAGGCGATGACGGTCGCCGATCTGGGCGAGCTGCTACCCGATCAGGTGCAGGCGCTGTCCGCCTCCCAGATCGCGGCCCTCCCGACCACCTTGATCACGGCCATCGACACGACCCAACTGGCGGCCCTGACGGTCACGCAGCTGCAGGGTCTGACGGCTTCCCAGGTCGGCGCGCTTTCGACCACCCAGATCGGCGAGCTCGACACTGATCTCGCCGCCTTTTCCGCCACGCAACTGGGCGGGCTATCCGTCACCCAGACGAGCAGCCTCTCAGACACCCAGGTCGCGGCCCTGAACGCGACCCAGCTGGCGGGGCTCAGCCCCGAGGGCTTCGGCGGCCTGTCGGCGACCCAGGTGGCCAACCTCAAGACAACGCAGGTCGCCAGCCTGACGCCGACCCAGATCGGCGGCTTGAGCGCGACCGACTTTTCCGAACTGACGACGACGCAGGTCGCCAGCTTCAGCGCCACCCAGATGGCCGCGCTGTCGATGACCAACATCAGCGCCTTGAGCGCCAGCCAGATGGCGGCTCTGACCTCGACCCAGCTCTCGGCGCTGACCAGCACCCAGATGGCGGGGCTGACGCCGACCGACTTCGCCGAGCTGTCCAGCACGCAGATCCTGAGCCTGACCGGCACCCAGCTCGGCGGGCTCTCGGCGACCAACATCAGGAGCCTGGACACCACGACGGCCCAGGCCTTGACGACAACGCAGCTGGCGGGCCTGACGGCGACGCAGGTGGGCGGGCTGACCTCCGGCGACATGGCCGAATTCACCAACACCCAGATCGCGGCCCTGTCGTCGGCGCAACTGGGCGCGGTCTCGGTGTCGAACCTGGCGAGCTTCTCCTCCACGCAGGTGGGAGCGCTGACGCCAACGGCGTTGAAGGGCCTCTCGCCCTATCAGATGCGAAGCCTGTCCTCGACCGCCTTCGCGCTGTTCAGCGCCACCCAGGTCCAAAGCTTCACGGCGACCCAGGTCGGGTCGCTGGCGACCACGGTGATCGCCGGGCTCACGGCCACGCAGATCGGCTACCTGATGCCGACGCAGATCCCCGGTCTGACCATCAACCAGCTGAACTGGCTGTCGACGACCAATATCGCGGCGATGACGCCGCTGCAGCTGGCCGCCCTGACGCCCGCCCAGGTCGACAGCCTCTAGAATCGATGGCTAGCGCCCCGAGGCGCTCAGCGTCTTGGCCAGGTAGGCCGCGAGCGCCTCGACCCGCGCCGGACGAGGCCCCCCCGGCGGCATGACGAGGTGCAGCGCGATCGGCGCGCCTTGCCACTCGGTCAGCACTTCCTCCAGACGACCGTCGGCGACGGCCGGGCCCACGATGAAGTCCGGCAGCATGGCCACCCCCGACCCCGCCAGCAGCGCCGGCAGCAGAGCATCGCCGTTGTTGGCGCGGATCACCGACCTTGGCCGCACCGCGGCCTCTTCTCCGCCCTTCTGGAAGCGCCAGGTCTCGGGCGTGGACTGGTGGCCATAGGTGAGGCCCCGGTGCCGCGCCAGATCGGCGGGATGGTGCGGCCGGCCATGCTGGTCCCAATAGGCCGGCGAGGCGACCAGATGGCGCTTCACCGTGCGAAGGCGGCGCGCCACCAGCGAGCTGTCCGGCAAGGCGGCCACCCGGAGCGCGAGATCAAAGCCCATGCCCACCAGATCGATGGTGGCGTCCGACAGGTGCAGGTCGATCGAGACCTCGGGATAGGCCTCCAGGAACGCCGGCAGCACGGGACCCAGGGTCGTGATGCCCAGCGACATCGGTACGGCCATCCGAACCAGGCCGCGTGGCGCGGAGGACTGGCTGGAGGCCTCCTCCTCGGCCGCCTGAGCCTCGGCCAGGACGCGGGTGGCCCGCTCGACCAGGGACTGGCCCGCGTCGGTCAGGGCCAGGCGCCGCGAAGTGCGGTTGAACAGGCGCGCGCCAAGACGCGTTTCCAGTCGGGTCACGGCCTTGGAGACGGTGGCCTTGGACATGGCCAGCTCATCGGCGGCGGCGGCGAACGAGCGCAGCTCCACCACCTTGGCGAACACGGCGAGGCCTTCGAGATCGGGAAGCTTGGACATGTCGGTAGCTTAGTTTTGGAAACCATGTGTTTCAACAGTTTCCATTTCGGATCTCACAGGGTCCCCTATCTTCTCCTCAACACGACGCGCCGGACCGGCGCTTCAGAGGGACAGAAAGGTTAGAGCCATGATCGACCGCAGACCGTTCGACAAGCTTGGCGGCGCCGACCACGGTTGGCTGAAGGCCAAGCACCACTTCTCGTTCGCCAGCTACTACGACCCCCGCAACATGAACTGGGGTGCGTTGCGGGTCTGGAACGACGACGAGATCGCCCCCAACACCGGCTTCCCGCCGCATCCGCACAGCGACATGGAGATCATCACCTATGTCCGCGACGGCGCGATCACCCACCAGGACAGCCTGGGCAACAAGGGCCGCACCGTGGCCGGCGACGTCCAGGTGATGAGCGCGGGCACGGGCATCCGTCACTCGGAGTATAACCTCGAGCCGGAAACGACCCGGATCTTCCAGATCTGGATCGAGCCCAAGACCTTCGGCGCCGCGCCGTCGTGGGGGGCCAAGCCGTTCCCCAAGGGCGACCGCTCGGGCAAGTTCGTCACCCTGGCCTCGGGTTTCGCCGATGACGCCGACGCCCTGCCGATCCGCACCGACGCCCGTGTCCTGGGCGCGACGCTGAAGGCGGGCGAGAGCACCACCTACGCCTTGGGCAAGGACCGTACCGGCTACCTCGTTCCGGCCGTCGGGACGGTCGAGGTCAACGGCGTCAAGCTGAACGCCCGTGACGGCGCGGCGATCAAGGACGAGGACGTGGTGACCATCACCGCTCTCGAAGACGCCGAGCTGGTGCTCGTCGACGCCGCTCAAGACTAGTTTCCTTCAAGAACCGGGCGCGAGGAAACCTTAGCCTCGCGCCCGACCTTCCTCCCCTAACTCATTTTCAAAGGAGGCCGTCATGGCCAAGGTTCTCGTTCTTTATTACTCGTCGTACGGCCACATCGAGACGATGGCCAAGGCCGTCGCCGAAGGCGCTCGCGAAGCCGGCGCCCAGGTCGACATCAAGCGCGTTCCTGAAACCGCGCCGCTGGAAGTCGCCCAACGCGCCCACTTCAAGCTCGACCAGGAGGCGCCGGTCGCCACGGTCGAGGACCTGGCCAACTACGACGCCATCATCGTCGGCACGGGCACGCGCTTTGGCCGCATGAGCTCGCAGCTGGCGGCGTTCCTCGACCAGGCCGGCGGCCTGTGGGCCCGCGGCGCCCTGCACGGCAAGGTCGGCGGCGCGTTCACCTCGACCGCCACCCAGCACGGCGGCCAGGAAACGACCCTCTTCTCGATCATCACCAACCTGCTGCACTTCGGCATGGTGATCGTGGGCATGGACTACGGCCACGCCGGCCAGATGACCCTCGACGAAGTCACCGGCGGCAGCCCCTACGGCGCCACCACGATCGCCGGCGGCGACGGCTCGCGTCAGCCCAGCGAGAACGAACTGATGGGCGCCCGCTACCAAGGCCGCAAGGTCGCCGAGACCGCCATCAAGCTGCACGGCTAACACTCAGGCCGGCAGAGGCCGTCCGCATCCCTCCCCCGTAGGCGGACGGCCCAGCGACCGCCCCGAGGCTTCCTCCAAGCCTTGGGGCGGTTTTCGTTTGGGCAAGCGCCTTCGATACGCACAAATCCCGTCATCCCGCGCTTTATGCGCGGGACCCATGGTTCAGCTTCTACGTGAGAGTTGCATCCTGCTCCGCACCTGCGGCGTATAGATGGGTCCCGCGCATAAAGCGCGGGATGACG
>CAKZJK010000573.1 GCA_936942565.1 uncultured Caulobacter sp.
GGCCCGCGGCGGCGATGTCCGCGCCGGCGGCGGCCAGGGCGATGGCGATCCCCTGCCCGATCCCGGTGTTGGCGCCGGTGACGAGCGCGACCTTGCCTTCGAGGCTGAACGGATTGGCCATGGTGAGAAGCTTCCCTTGGAGATTGTCATCCCGGACGACCCGAAGGGTCGATCCGGGACCACCGGAAGCGCGAGCGCCTTGGGCGGTCCCGGGTCTACGCTACGCTTCGCCCGGGATGACAAGCGAAGCGCGCGTGGGCTTTCGCCCCTACTTCAGCTGGCAGATGTCCAGCACGTTCATGTCGGTGTAGTCGAGGTTCTCGCCGCCCATCGCCCAGATGAAGGTGTAGTTGGCGGTGCCCGAGCCCATGTGGATCGACCACGGCGGGCTCATGACGGCTTCCTCGTTGGCGATCACGATGTGACGCATCTCGTCCGGCTCGCCCATGTAGTGGAAGACCCGGTCGTTCTCGCCCAGGCCGAAGTAGAAATAGGCCTCCGAGCGGCGGTCGTGCAGGTGTGGCGGCATGGTGTTCCAGACGCTGCCCGGCTTAAGCACCGTCATGCCCAGCAGCAGCTGGGCCGACTTGCAGGTGGTCGGCACGATGTACTGGTAGATCGTGCGCTCGTTGGAGGTCTCCAGCGCGCCGCGCTCCAGGGCGACGGCGTCGGCGAAGGCCAGCTTCTTGGTCTCGAACGCGGCGTGGGCCGGCAGGCTGACCAGGTAGAAGCGCGCGGCTTCACCGCCCAGGCCCTCGAAGGTCACGTCCTTGGCACCCATGGTGACGTACAGGCCGTCACGCGGAACGATCTCGTAGGCGACGCCGTCGACGGTGATCTTGCCGGTGGTTTCGCCGACATTGATCACGCCCAGCTCGCGGCGCTCCAGGAACGGGTGGCCAGCGGCCGAGGCGGGCTCGGTCTGGTCGGGAAGCTTGATCGGGCTGGTGGCCACGACGCCGCCGACGACGAAGCGTTCGGCGTGGTTGTAGGTCAGGACGATCTGGCCGTCCTGAAACAGGCCCTGCATCAGGTAGCGGTCGCGCAGGTCGTCGTTGCTGACCGCGAACATCATGTCCGGATGGGTGGCGTGATAGGTCTTGGCGAACATCGGGAAGTCTCCGGAAGGGTGTTCTTATTCGGCGGCGGCGCGCAGCGCGGCGGGACGAGCCCAGTCCGGACGCTGATCGAGCTTGTAGGCCTTCTTAGGCAGGTTGTACGTCAGATCGACGATCAGCTCCTCGGCCTCGACGAGGTCCATACGGTGCTCGGCGACCATGCGGGCGAGCACGGCGGGCGGGGTCTCGAGCAGCGGCACGCCGGCGGAATCGTCGAGCGCGATGCGGTGCTCGGCCACCAGGCGGGCCAGGAAGGCGCTGTCGACGCGACGGGCGACGTCGTGGCGCGCCGGGATCGACAGGAAGGCGCGGGTGTCGTCGTTGAAGCCGACGGTGTTGTAGAAGCCGGCGGTCTCGGTGACCTGCTCGCGGAAGCGCATCATGCCTTCCGGGCTGTCGTGGAACCACCAGGACGGCCCCAGCTTCAGCACCGGATAGTGGCCGGCCAGCGGGGCCAGTTCGCGGCTGTAGGTCGTCTCGTCCAGCGTGAACAGGATGATCGACAGGCGCGGATCATTGCCCAGGCGGGTCAGCAGCGGCTTCAGCGCATCGACATACTCGGTGCGCATCGGGATGTCGGCGCCCTTGTCGCGGCCGTGCGAGTTCAGCAGGCCGAGATTGTGGTTGCGGTGCGAGCCTGGGTGGATCTGCATGACCAGCCCATCGTCCAGGCTCATCTTGGCCATCTCGGTCAGCATCTGGGCGCGGAACAGCTCGGCCTTTTCCGGCGTCACGTTGCCCTTCACCAGATCGGCGAACAACGCCTCGGCCTCGACGTCGCTGAGGTCGGCGGTGGCCGCCGTCGGGTGACCATGGTCGGACGAGGTCGCGCCGGCCTCGATGAAGGCTTGGCGGCGCAGGCGGTGCGCCTCGAGGTAGGACTTCCAGCTATGGACGTCCTGGCCGGACACCTCGGCGAAGCGTTCGAAGGCGCGGGGCGAACGCTCGTCCTCGAAGTCGATGACGGCGTCGGGG
>CAKZJK010000574.1 GCA_936942565.1 uncultured Caulobacter sp.
CGCGTCGGAGCGTGGCGCAGCCTGGTAGCGCACTTGACTGGGGGTCAAGGGGTCGTCGGTTCAAATCCGGCCACTCCGAGGTTTTACGATCGTGACTGTCTTAGGATGGAACAGCGATCGTCTCGAAGACGAACGGGATCGGCCGCTGACCAGCGCCGATCCCTTTTTCATTTGTGCTCTATGATGCGCCGTCCGGTCAAAATCCCTTAAAACTACCTGCCCTTGCAGCCGAAATGCCGCGAGAATCTGCCCTGACTTGGGAAAAATGGGCTTTGCGCCGACGAAATCGAACATATGCGTCGTCTCTTATATTTTGGATTTACGATTGATAAACGGCCCATGCCTAATTCTTACACGGCGGTCGGGACGTGCGCTTGCAGACGCCACCGGCCTCATTCGTAACGCGGAACATCCAGGCGGACCCAACCATGCGCATCCTGATCGTCGACGACAACGCCACCAACCGCATGGTCGCCGAGGCGCTGTGCGACATGTTCGACTGCACCTCCGAACAGGCCGTCGACGGCGTGGAAGCCGTCGAGATGGCGCGCGGCGGCCGCTTCGACCTGATCCTGATGGACATCAAGATGCCGCGCATGGACGGCGTGGCCGCCACCCGCGCAATCCGCGAGATGGGCGGCCGGGTCGGACAGACCCCGGTGGTCGCCCTGACCGCCAACGCCGACCCGCTGGACGTCCAGACCTACATCGCCGCCGGCATGCAGGACGTCGTCGAAAAGCCGATCAAGCCCGAGCGCCTGGCCGTCGTCCTCAGCGCCCTGCTGGGCGGCGAGGACACGGCCGAGACGGAAGCGGCCTAGAGCTCCGCCCGGACGATCCTCGCGCCCGCGCACAGGGCGTCGAGCTTGCCCCTCGCCACGTGGCGCGACAGGGGCGCCATGCCGCAATTGGTGGATGGATAGAGCTTATCGGCGTCCACGAACCGAAGCGCGTTTCGCAGGGTGTCGGCGACCTCTTCGGGCGTCTCGATGACGTCGCTGGCCACGTCGATGGCCCCGACCATGACCTTCTTGCCGCGGATGAGTTCGATCAGGTCCATCGGGACGTTGGAATGGTGGCATTCCAGCGAGATGATATCGATTCTGGACGCCTGGAGGTTCGGGAAGGTCCGCTCGTACTGCCGCCACTCCGACCCCAGCGTCTTCTTCCAGTCGGTATTGGCCTTGATGCCGTAGCCGTAGCAGATGTGAACGGCGGTTTCGCAGGTCAGGCCTTCCGCGGCCCTCTCCAGGGCGGCGACGCCCCAGTCATTGGCCTCGTCGAAGAAGACGTTGAACGCCGGCTCGTCGAATTGGATGATGTCGACGCCCGCCGCCTCCAGCTCCCTGGCCTCGGCGTTGAGGATCTTGGCGAACTCCCAGGCCAGCTTTTCGCGGCTCTGGTAGTGGGCGTCATGGAGGGTGTCGATCATCGTCATGGGGCCCGGCAGGGTCCATTTGATTGGCTGATCGGTCCGCGCGCGCAGGAACCGGGCGTCCTCGACGAAGACCGGCTTGGGACGCGAGACGGCCCCCACCACGGTCGGCACGCTGGCGTCATAGCGATCGCGGATCCTGACGGTCTGGCGCTTCTCGAAATCGACGCCGTCGAGATGCTCGATGAACGTCGTGACGAAGTGCTGGCGCGTCTGCTCGCCGTCGCCGACGATGTCGATGCCCGCCCTTAGTTGATCGTCGACGGCCAGGCGCAGGGCGTCGCGCTTGCCGGCGACAAGCTTCCAGGGCGACCACAGCGTCTCGGGCGTCGCCAGCCACGAGGGCTTTGGCAGGCTGCCGGCGGTCGACGTGGGCAACAGGGTTTTCATGAGGGATGACCTTTTGATTTCGGGAGGGATCAGGCGGAGGCGTTGGCGGACCATCGCTCGAGCACGGCCCGGTACGGCTTGATGAAGCGCTCTTCGGCGAGCTTGCCCTGTTCGACGGCCAGCCGGCCGCGCTCTTCCCGGTCGTAGACAATGCGGGTCAGCGAATAGTCCTCGTGCTCAAGGCTCGGCCTGAATTGCTCGGCCGCCATCGTGTTCGCGTTGTAGATCTCGGGACGATAGATCTTCTGGAAGGTCTCCATCGTGCTGATGGTGCTGATCAGCTCGATGTTGGTGTAGTCGCCCAGCAAGTCCCCGACGTGATAGAAAGCGAAGGGCGCGACGCTGCCGCGGGGCATGAAGTATCGAACCTTCATGCCCATCTTGGCGAAATAGTCGTCGGTCGCCGAGACCTCGTTGTTCTCGTATTCGAGGCCCAGGATGGGGTGCTCGTTTCCGGTCCGGCGATAGGTCTTCCTGCTCGACACGCTCAGGCAGATGACCGGCGGCTTCTTGAAGCGATCCGCGTAGGCGCTGGAGCTGAGGAACGCCCTGAACAGCTTTCCGTGCAGGTCGCCGAATCCCTCCGGAGCGCTCGCGGTCGGATGGGCCTTGAGGTGCGCCGGCAGCACCACGCTGAAATCGTAGTCGCGGAGGTAGGAGGAGAAGTTGTTGCCGACGATCCCGTCGATGCGCTCGCCGGTCCTCCGATCGACGACCGTCGTCGAAAGCATCTCGATCAGGGGCAAGGCGTCGCCCTCGCCCTGAGCGTTGATCGTCAGCGCGACCGAGACGATGCCGACCTCGACCGAATAGCGGTCTCCCTCGGGGTTGTCCCAATGCGCCAGGGCGTTGAAGCGGTTGTCGATCATGCGCAGGGTGTTGCGCAGGTTCTCCCGACGCCGCTCCCCTCGCGCCAGATTGGCGAAGTTGGTCGTGATCCGCGTGCCGCCGTCGGGACGATAGTCCTCGTCGAAGGCGATGCTGCTCAGGGTGAATGTAAATCCGCTGTCCGTCATGGCCGATCACCTGCTTTTGCGGGCGGAGGAGCCAAGGGAAGAGCGCGCGGAATCGGCCGGCCCCGCGACGACGAAGCCGCGGGCCTGGATTCAAGCGCGATCCACCGGAGGAACCCCCGTCCGAGGAACGTATGGCGTCGGAGGCAGGTCTCCTGGCTCGCGGGTCGTCACGGTGGTCCCGGCCTTCCCAAGCCTCTCGCGAAGGCTCAGTGGCGCGAAATGGGACCGCCGCTCGCCGCTTACAGTTGCGGGGGCAGCGCCGGATTCTGTCCCTGAAGACATCACCGGCTTCCCGTCTTAGCCCCGCCGTCATGCCTGAGGCGGGGAACCTCGACAGCGTGTTTCAACACCATCGCGAGCGCGCCGTCAACTATCATATAAAGATATCTTTATATGATGTGCGAGCCTGACCGGCGCCCCCTCTAGCGAATGATGGGAAGAACCCTGGCAAGCCGCCAACCCAAGCCCCACGGCCATTTTGCGGGTGTTTCGCAACAAGCTTCGCCATCGCGACCTAACGCCGCGCCCAGGCCACGCTCGCTTCCACCGACGTCACGGTCGTGTCATTTTCGCTGAACAACCGTTGGAGGCGGATTTACAGATGAGCGAAGATACCGAAGGCCGACGCCCCAACCCCGTCGACCTGCATGTGGGCGGCCGGGTGCGGATGCGCCGTAAGCTGATGGGCGTAAGCCAGGAGCAGCTCGCGGACTCCTTGGGACTGACCTTCCAGCAGGTCCAGAAATACGAGCGCGGCGCCAATCGCGTCAGCGCCAGCAAGCTGTACGACATCGCCAAGACCCTGCAGGTCCCGGTGTCGTTCTTCTTCGAGGGCCTCGCCGACCCGATGAGCGGCGCCGAGATCGACGCCACCACCCAGCACGCCGAAAAGGTGGTGCAGGAGTTCCTGACCACGCCGGAAGGCCTGGAACTGGCCGAGGTGTTCCCGCGCATCGGTCGCGGTCGCGTCCGCCGTCAGGTCCTCGACCTGGTCCGCGCCATGGCCGACGAAGCCCAACGGACCGAAGTCGCTTAAGGGAAGCGACTCCAAGTTTCCGTGATTTTGACGAGACCTCGGACCGCTCACCCGAGGTCTTTGTCATGTCTGGGGGTCGCGTCGAGCTTCAGCCCGTCGGCGCTTCGGCGCGGAAGGCCTGCCAGATGCGCTTGGCCGCGCCCACGGCCGCCGGGGACAGACCGCGCAGGTCGTAGGTCCGCGTGATCCGCATCCCCACCTCGCGCTCCTTCTGCCAGGCGACCATGACGTCGTGGGCCTGGCCGGCGACCAAGTCCACCAGCTGCGCCTGGGTCGGCGGCGCGGCGCTGGCCAGCATCTGCACCTTGGCGCCCTGGCTGGACAGATCGCGGATCACGCAGTCCCAGGCGAAGGCCCCGCAAAGGACCTTGCCCGAGCGGTTCGTCGGCAACCGCGCGCCACCGCGCCGGTCGGGTTCAATGCCTGGTTTGGCCATGACGTCGATAAGCGCACGACGCGGTTAATCGGCTGTTCAAAATAAAGGTTTCCGGAGCGAGATCGCGGTGAGTGTTGGGTGAGCTGGTCCAACAATACCGCGTCATCCCGGCTCTCCGCGCGTTGCGCTACGGCCGGGATGACGAGAGAAAGATGTCTCAGGCGACTAGCCCACCCGCGCGCCCATCCGTTCGGGAGCCAGCGCCCTGTCCAGGTCCCCCAGGATGTCGGCCACGTCCTCCAGCCCCACCGACAGCCGCACCAAGCCCTCGCCGATGCCCGCCTCGGCGCGCTCCCGCGGCGTATAGGTCGAGTGGGTCATGCTGGCGGGATGCTGGATCAGGGTCTCGGCGTCGCCCAGCGAGACGGCGCGGCGGATCAGGGTCAGGCGGTTCATCATCGCCACCCCGGCCGCGTGGCCGCCCTTCAGCTCGAACGCCATCATGCCGCCGCCGTGGGCCATCTGCCGCGCGGCCAGGGCGTGTTGCGAGAAGCTGGCCAGGCCCGGATAGAAGACCGCCGTCACGGCCGGATGCGTCTCCAGCCAGCGCGCGACGGCCTGGGCGCTCTCGCCGTGGCGGGCCATGCGCAGCGACAGGGTCTTGAGGCCCCGCATCACCAGGAAGGCGGTGAACGGCGACATCACCGCGCCGGTCATGTCCTTGACCCCGACCAGGCGCACGCGGCCCATGTCCTCGACGCCGCCGACGGCGATCCCGCCGACTAGGTCGCCGTGCCCGCCCAGATACTTGGTCGCCGAGTGGACGACGATGTCCGCGCCCAGGCTCAGCGGTCGGGTCAGCACCGGCGTGGCGTAGGTGTTGTCGACCACCACCTTGGCCCCCGCCGCCCGCGCGATCGCGCTGATCGCGGCGATGTCGACGAGACGCATGTTCGGATTGGCCGGGGTCTCGAAATAGACGATGCGGGTCTTGTCGGAGATCGCCTCGGCCAGGGCCGCCGGATCGGTCATGTCCACCTGGCGCACGGTGACGCCAAAGCGGGTCAGGCCGTCGCGCATGAACGCGAGGGTGCAGCCGTAGAGGGTCTGGTCGGTGATCACCTCGTCCCCAGCCTGGAGGAAGCTCCACAGCACCGCCGTGATCGCCCCCATGCCCGAGGCCGTCGCCACCGCCGCCTCGCCGCCCTCCAGGCTGGCCAGGCGGCGCTCCAGCAGATCCGTGGTCGGGTTGGAGATGCGCGAATAGAAGTGCCCCTCCCGCGTCCCGGCGAACATCTCGCCGCCGGCCTCGGCGCTGTCGAAGGCGAAGGTCGAGGTCAGGTGGACCGGAGGGGTCAGCGCGCCATGCTCCTCGGCCGGATCATAGCCCGCGTGGATGGCCCGGGTGGAAAAGCCGCCTTGATCGCCGCGCATGGGTCGCTCCCTTTTGGGGCTACCGTGCTCCTCTAGACGCCGTCACGGATTGCGAAGTCTGCCACGATGGGGTTTTATTTTGGCAGATTCTGCTCAAGAGGCCGCGCATGGACGCCAAGGATCGCCAGATCATCCGCGAGTTGCAGAAGGACGGCCGGCTGACCAACCAGGACCTGGCCGAGCGGGTGAACCTCTCGCCCTCGCCCTGCCTGCGCCGTGTGCGCAACCTGGAGGCCGAGGGGGTGATCACCGGCTACACCGCCCTCGTCGACCAGAAAGCCTACGGCCTGCCGATCACCGTCTTCGTCCGGGTGCGGCTGGACCGCCACGGCCAGGACCT
>CAKZJK010000575.1 GCA_936942565.1 uncultured Caulobacter sp.
GCAGCTGCTTCCAGCGCTCCTCGGTATAGAAGTATTCGGGCTGGGCCTGCTCTAGCCCCTTCTCCTTGGAGAACTGGTCGGCGCCTTCGCGCGCCAGCAGCACGTGCGGCGACTTCTCCATGACCGCGCGCGCCAGGCTGATCGGATTGCGTGTCCGCGTGGCGCCGGCCACGGCGCCGGCCTTCAACGTCGCGCCGTCCATGATCGCCGCGTCCAGCTCGTTGCGCCCTTCGGCCGTGAAGACCGCGCCCTTGCCCGCGTTGAACAGGGGATTGTCCTCCAGCACCCGAACGGCCGCCTCGACCGCGTCAAGGCTCGAGCCGCCCGCCTTCAGGACCTTGGCGCCCGCCTCCAGCCTACGTCCAACCTGGCGCTTCGCGCGCCGGGCGTATGTGCTGCAGCGCGGGGAAGCCTTCTTCGCCGTCCGTCACGATCCGGACCATCCGTTCACTGTCGCCGCCGGCGACGCCAAGGTGCGGGTTTTGGGTACGCGGTTCGACGTCCATAGAGCGGCTGGAGATCGTGTGCGCGTCGAGGTCGAGCAGGGTCTGGTCGAGGTCGCGCGTGGCGCAGCCGTCGCCCGTGTCGCGGCCGGCCAAGGCGCCCTGGCCGACGCCTCGGGCGTTCGCATCGCGAACCTGATCACCAGCGACGCCGCCGGCGCCTGGCGTCGAGGACGCTTGGCCTACGCCGCCGCGCCGTTGGAGGACGTGGTCGCCGATCTGAACCGTTATGGCCTGAATGTTCGGGTCACGCCGGGCGCCGCCGACCTGAAGGTGACAGCGGGCCTGCGCCCCGATCAGGCCGGAGCATTCGTCGCGGGACTGCCGCGCGTGCTGCCGGTCACGGTGGCTCGAGAAGCCGACGGCGGCCTCCTGATCCGCGCGCGATGAGACGCGCGCTCGTCTCGGCCACGGCGCTGGCCGTGGCGTTGGCGGGCGCCCCTGCCCTGGGCGCGACGCCGCGCCGAGCGGTCTTCACCTTCGACCAGCCCGCCCAGCCGCTTTCCAGCGCGCTTCTGGCCCTGTCCCAGCGGACCGGAGCGGTCGTCCTGGCCCCCGCGGCCTTGGTGGCGGACCGCAAGGCGCCGGCGCTACACGGAACAATGTCGTTGGAGGCGGCTCTCGACGCCCTGTTGGGCGGCGCGCGACTTTCCTTCGTGATCGGCGCCGACGGCGTGGTCACCATCCTGCCGACGGTCTTCAACGCCCGACCCGCCGCCCGTCCCGAGCCCACGCGTCCTAGGCCGCATCGCATCGAGGAGCCGCCGGCCGAGGTGGACTCCGTTAACGTGACGCCCTCCCCAGCCCTCTTCCAACCCGCGATGCTGAAGCGGCGCACGCCCTCGCCCATCGACATCCTGACCGAGGACGAAATCGCCCGCTCGGGCGCGATCAGCCTGGGCGACGCCCTACGCGACCTGCCCGGCGCTGCTGCGGTCAACGACGGCGGCGAAACGCGCCAGATCGCCCTGCGCGGCGCGGGCAGCCGCTTCACTCGCGTGCGCATAAATGGCATGGAGACCCTGGCGACCTTTGGCGGCGCTAACGCTGGCGGCGGCACCAATCGCGGCCGCGCCTTCGACTACAATGTCTTCGCCGCCGACCTCTTCCGCCAGATCCGCCTGCAAAAAACCGCTACGGCCGACATCGACGAAGGCTCGCTGGGCGCGACGATCGACATCTCGACCCGATCGCCGTTTGATCTGCGCGACAGGAGCGTCCTGCTGTATGGCGAGCAGGCCTGGAACAGCCGCGCTAGCCGCGTGGCGCCGCGTGGCTCGATCGTTTTGTCGCGACGCCTGGCCGACGATCGATTGGGGATCCTGGTCTCGGCCGCCTACTCGCGGCGCTACGCCGTCGACGCTGGCAGCACCGCCGGCGGCTGGCAGACGGGCGACGCGCTTTACCCCGGCTTCGGCGCGGTCACGGGCGGCGCCAGCCTGGCGGACGTCAATGCCGCGCTGCACGCCCGTATCCCACGCCTGGAACTGATGACCGCCGACCAGTCGCGGATGGGCCTGACCGCCGCGCTGGAATGGCGGCCGATCGAGGGCGCGCGCATCGCGCTGGATCTGCTGTACGCGACCCTGCAATCCAATCGACGCGAATACCTGTTGGAGAGCTTCACCTTCCGCAACGCCGGCGCCTGCGGCCCGGCCGCGCCGCCGGCCTGCGGGCTCAACGGGGTCACCGCGATCGATCCCCAGTTCCGCCGTGGCGATGGTCCCGCGGTGCTGATCGCCGGAACCTTCGACGGCGTCGACGTCAAGTCGGAGGCTCGTTACGACGAACTCGACACCATCTTTCGCCAGGCGACGCTGTCAGCTACGCGCCAGCTTCCGGGCGGGGTCGACGCCACCGCTCTGCTGGGCTTCTCGCGCTCGGACTTCAGCAACCCCGTCCAAAACACCCTGCACCTGGACCAGTATGGCGTAAACGGTTTCGCCTACGACCTTCGCGACCGCGCCCGTCCGTTCGTCGGCTATGGCGACGCGGTGCTGGACCAAGCCTCGGCCTGGAGCCTGGCCGAGGTTCGCAGCGATCCGAACTGGGTGGACAACAGCTACAAGACCGCCGGGTTGGATCTTAAGGGTGGGTCGGGCGTCTTCGAATGGCGCGCGGGCGTACTGCACAAGGACTACCGCACAGAAGCCGTCACCCTGTCGCGCTCGAACGGCACGATCGCCAATCTGAACGGCCAGCTGCCAGCCAACTTGGTCGCCGTCCCAGTGGCCGACTATGTCAGGATGGTCGGCGCTGGCGTATCGTACGGCGTCGTCGATCCGCCCGCCGGCTGGCTTGCGCCGGACATCCTCCGGGGCCTGCCCTTGCTGCGGCAAGCCTGCGCACAAATCGCCTGCGGCGCGTTCCGCCTGGGCGCCGAGCCCGTCGCCGCCACTAACTACGCCATCCGCGAGCAGGACGACGCGGCCTATGTGCTGTTGTCGCGCCCGCGCCGAACCGGACAGAAACTGTGGGGGGACCTGGGCCTGCGCTTGGCGCGGACAGGCCAGGGCGCCACTGGATCCCAAGTCCAGCGCGACGGGACGCTGAAGCCGGTCCGATCACGACGTAGCTATGGCGATGTCCTGCCGTCGGCCAACCTTGTCTGGGAGCCGACCAACGACCTGACGGTGCGTTTGGGCGCCGCGCGCGTGATGGTGAGGCCGGACCTGCGCAGTCTAAGGCCCGGCTACACCGTGTCGACCACCAGCCTGAAATCGGTCTCGTCGGGCGATCCCGACCTGACGCCGACCCGCGCCACAAATCTGGACCTGGTCGTCGAGTGGTTCGCGCCCAATGGCGGCGCGATCACGGTCGGAGCCTATCACAAGTCAATCAATTCGGTGGTCCAGCAGACCATCACCCAACCGGCCCAGTTCTCGGCCAATCCGTATGGCCTTCCCGACAGCGTCGCGATTCTGGCGTGCGGCGGAGCTCTGGGATGTGACCCGGCCCTGCCGATCTGGCAGTTCTTACGCCCAGCCAACACCGGCAAGGGTCGCTTGGACGGTGTCGAAGTGTCGGCGGCCATACCGTTGGGAGACCCGGGAAGCATGCTGGCGCCCTGGCGGCTGCAAGGATCGCTGGCCTATGCGCGATCCAAGGTTCGCTATCGAATGCCGTCTGGCGCGTTCGAGTCCATCGAGGATGCGCTGGGCGGACCGCGCGTTGTCGGCAACCTCGCTCTCATCTATGGCGGTCAGCGTTGGGACGCTCGCGCCAGCATCAACCACCGAAGCCAATACCTGTCGGCGATACCCGCTCTCACCGGCGGAGACTCCGAGGGCTTCGCCGCGCTGACCACTTTGGACGCCTCGTTCCGTTACAAGCTCTCACCGCAACTCACCTTGGCGGCCGACGTCAACAACCTGACCGACGCCCCCGTGCGCCACTTCATCGATCGCAGCGAGATCCCGAACTATCAGCATCGCGTCGGGCGGGATGCCCGGATCGGGCTACGCTTCCGATACAAGTAGGCGGCGCTGCGCTTGTCGACCCAAGACGCCCTTTTGGAAGGTCGTCTTGGGTCACAGGCTTTATGCCTAGAACTTGTAGCGCACACCGATCCTGTAGTTCGGGCCGCTGGCGCCGTAAGACTGGATCACGGGGTCGGTGTAGCTGTAGCGGGTGGCGTTCTCGTCAGTGATGTTCAGCGCCTCGAAGGTGATGCTGACCTGCTTCATCGGCGAGTAGCGCACCGACATGTCGACATTGGTCGTCGCCGCCGAGGCCCCGAACTCGTTGATCAGCGGACTGTCGCACGCCGAGCCGTTGGCCTGGAGGCCGGGATCGCAGTTGCCCGAGGTCAGCGGATAAGTCGTCTTGTAGCCGTCGCGCTTGGCCATCGAGACACGGGCGTTGAACTTCTCGGTCTCGTAGTAGACGGTCAGATTCAGACCCTTGGGCGAAGCGCCCAGCCATGGACCGGTTCCATAGGTCGGCGGCTTGGTAACCGTACCCGCGCCCGCGACGACCGTGCCCGGGTCGAGGATGTAGGTCAGCTTGGTGTCCAGCTTGGTCATGTTGAACTGGACGCCCAGGTTCTTGAAGTACCAGGGCAGGAAGGTTAGATCCTGCTGGAAGTTGAACTCCCAGCCCTGGAGGTAGCCGCCGGGCGCGTCGCGGACCTGGCGGGCGAGGACCGGGTTGTTGGCGTCGATGTAGGCGCGACGGAAAACGTCACCGCCGGTCTCGCCCGGGAATTGCAGCTTCAGGGCAGCGATGGCGTCGGCGTCCAGGAAGGTCGACAGCGGCGCCTCGTAAAAGACCGTCTGCGGGAAGCTGTCGATGTCCTTGCGGAAATAGGCCAGGCTGATCAGGCCGCCCCTGTTGAAATACCACTCGGCGGCGATGTCGTAGGCCTTGCCGCGGAACGGCGACAGCTTGGTGTTGCCGACCGTGATCGTGCCGCCGATCGACGATCCGTCGCCCGGAATACTGATGCCCGTGACGGCCGGCGACAGGTTGCCCAGCAGCGGACGCGCCATGACCTTGGCCGCGGCGAAGCGGATGTAGAGATTGTCGTAGGCCTCCCAGGTCAGGTTCCCGGACGGCAGGGTGTCATTGTAGCTGTTCTCGCCGGTGATGCGGCGGCCGGCGGTCGTTTCGCCATAGGCCAGGACGTCGGTCTGAGCCTGGCGCACGCCGACGTTACCGAACAGGCGTCGGCCGCCCCAGACTTCGTAGTCGAAGTTGAACTGCGCGTAATACGACAGGTTCTTCTCGGTCACACCGAAGCTGGCGGTCCGGTTGCGCTTGCGGGTGATGCGGAAGTCGCCGTACTTGTTGATGCAGTTGCAGTCGAAGCCGAAAACGCTGCTGAACGCTTCCAGGTTCGGCGCGAAGAAGCTGGTCGTCGTACCCTCCGGCACCTCCAGGCCGTCGCCGAACTCGATCACTTGGCCCAGCGAGGCGACGGTGACGTTGGCTTCCTTTTCGGTGGGATTCAGCAGGTCGCTGTTGCGCTCGTACTGGTCGAACTCACGCTTGGTGACGCCTGTCTTGATGGTCCAGTGGTCGTCCAACTCGTACGTGAGGTCGATCTTACCGCCCTTGTAGTCGTTGACCGTCGTGCGCCGGTAGTTGCGCATGGCCGAGAAGCCTTTGACGATCCCCCACTGGTTCGGGTCCTCGGCGTTAAAGCCCACGTTGAACTTGGGCATGGTCGTCGCGCCGCGCTCGTCGAAGATGAACGGCCCCTGCACGTCCATGGCGTTGAACTCGACCAGGGTGCCGACGTTTACGTTTTCCGAACGCGAAGTCCCCACCGACACCTGGGCCTTCAGCTTGTCGCTGAACTCGTGGTCCAGGTTGACCGACACCTGGCGGAAGTCGGTCGTGTAGGCGCCGCGGTCGGCGCCTGAACGCCAGTCGACATTGGCCAGCTTCAGGTATTCGGCGTTCTGGCCGACCACCTCGGCGTCCAGCACCTTGACCGCCGGACGGCCGATCAGCTGGCCGCGGAACGGCAGGCTCGCGGCGGGGCCGGCGTAACCGGGCGA
>CAKZJK010000576.1 GCA_936942565.1 uncultured Caulobacter sp.
GGCCGCTGCGCTCGACGTCGTTGTGCGCGACATCGACGGCTTGCTTGGCCATTCCGGCGCCGCCAGCGGCCGCCTGCACGGCCACGGTGATTTCATTCAGCGCCGCGGCCGTTTCCTCCAGGCTCGCCGCCTGTTGTTCGGTGCGATGGGCCATCTGGTCGGCCGCGCTGCTGATGTCATGCGCGCCCTCGCCCAGGCTGCTGACGCCGCTCGAGATGTCGGCGATCAGATCCGTCAGGCTTTGCAGCGCGGTGTTGTAGTCGGCGCGGAGCTTCTCATAGTCCGCCGGGAAGCGGGTTTGGATCGGCATGCTCAGATTGCCCTGAGCGAGGCGCTCCAGCGCCGCCGAAAGGCTCTGCACCACTTCGCGGGCCGCGGCGTCAGCCTCGGCCTTGGCCTGGTCGGCCTCGGCCTTGGCCTGATCGGCCTTCGCCTTGGCTTGGTCGGCCAGCGCCTTGGACAGGGCGGTGTCGCGGAAGACCAGAACCGCCCGCGCCATGTCGCCCACTTCGTCGGAGCGATCGGCGTCGACGGTGATATCGTTGTTGCCTTGGGCGAGCTCGGCCATGGCCGAGGTCAGCTGGGTGATGGGACGCGCGATCATCCGGCTCAGCATGGCCGAGAGGCTCATCGCGATACCGATCAGCGCCACGGCGCCGACGATCAACGCCGCCATGGCGGTGATGATCGCGGTGTTCTGGCGTTGGCCGTTCTTTTCGATAAGCTTGGTCTCGTCGTCGCGGATGTCGCGCAGCGGCAGCACGGCCTTGCTGACGAGCACCTTCTTGCCGGCGTTGCGGACCATCTCCTGGGCGTCTTCGCGGCGGCCTTCCCGGACCACGGCGATCAGACGGTCGCCCCACTCCTTGCGCCAGGCCAGGGTGGCGACGCGCGAGGCCTCGAGCCGCTCCAGCTGCGCGGGGTTCGTCAGCGTGGACTTCAGCTCCTCGGCGACCTTGTCGTATTCATCGCGCCCCTCGTAGTACGACTTCAGATAGGTCTCGTCACCGGTGACGAGAAAGCCTCTGAACTGGCTGTTTTGTCGCAGGATCGCGGTTTCGAGGGTCAGCGTCTGGGCGTGGATCGACTGGGCGAGGTTGTTGCTCTTGGTCGACGTCCGGATCGCCGAGATCGTCGCGAAGAACACCAACATGATGACCGCGGCTGACACGCAAATCAGCACGAATGAAATACTCAACTTGCGCGGAATACTCATTGCCTTGATCACGTCACGCTCCATCGAAATACGACCTCTAGATGTCTATCGCTCTAAGACTCACGAAAAGACTCATTCGATCGATGTTAATCTAACGCACTTTTATCATTAAAAGCTTAACTACGCGCGCAACGACTGGATGCAGCGCCCTTACCAGTAAACCTATATTTGCGAACTAAGCTTTGGCCCTTTCGACCTCCGCGACGGGAGGACGATTGGGGAAACCGCGACGTCGGCGGCCCTCGACTTCTTGTCTTGGCGAGAAGAAGCCGAGGACCACCAACGCGTTCGCTGTCGGCGCCTGGCCTAGAACGTGATGCCGATCCCGCCGCTCACCGTTTGCCCGCTGTCCTTGGTCGGGTACGAGCCCGAGCGGTTCGTGGCGCTCCATTGGATCACGTTGAACTGCAGCCGGATCACGTTATCCAGATACCAGTTCACGCCGCCGGTCGCCGCCCAGCCGTCGCCGGCGGTCGGGACACCCGAGTAGTCGATGTTTTCATAGCGCGCGAGCAGCTCGATAGCGCCTGGACCGCCCCGCAGAACCGGCTTGCGGACCTTGGGCTGGGCGAAGGTGCCGAGACGGGCGTTGTAGGGCGGCAGTTCGCCGGTGATGAAGTAGCCGCTCGACAGGCTCCAAGCCTTGCTCACGAGGTCGGGGCGCCCAGCGTCCAGCGCCGCGTTGCGCTTGCCGGCTTCGCCCATGACCCACAACGGGCCCACATAGCCGCCGACTTCCGCGCCGTAGCCGCGAGTGCCCGTGCCGCCCGTCACCGTGCCGGTCGAGACGCGCAGTGCGCCATTGAAGCGTCCGCCGATGACCGTGTTGCGGCTCAGGGCGCCACCGCCGACGGCCAGGTCTTCATCGAAGCCCCAGACGCCGAGGTGCAGCGTCGAGCGATCCGTCTTGATCGGGTTCCAGTGCGCGCGACCCATCACGGTCCGGCTGTCCGAAACGCTCTGCTTGGCGTCCATGCTGTCGCCGCTGAGCGTGATCGAGGCGTGGCCGCTCTTCCAGAAGACCCGCGGCATGATCGAGATGCCGTAAAAGCCGCGCTGCGGAATGATCGAGGTCGCCACGACGTTTCGTTCCAGGAACGGCGGCGCGTCCGACCCGCCCGAGCCCTCGAAGCTGCGGTCGTTGAACATGTTGCCGAAGCGAACGTCGTAGGAGAGATCGCCCACCGTGTCGCGCCAGCCGACGAAGGCCGTGCCGACGTCGGAGACGTTATCCGCGAAGTCGTTCTCGAACTGGTAGAAGAAGTGCGCGCCCGCGCCACCCTCCACGCCGATGCGCAGCGCGCGCGCGCCGGTGGTGGTGATGTTACGGGTGTCGTAGTCGGAGCCGAAAGTCGTGCTGGCGTGGTTGATGATCCGGCCGCGCATCTTGAACATGTAGAAGCCGTCCGGCGACCGGAACGTCGGCAGACCGCCCTTCCACTCGGTGGTGACGCCAGCGGCGTCCCTCGCGGCAGCGATCACCTGAGCGACGCTCTGATCGGCCAGGTCCGTGATGATCTGGGGTCCGGAGGTCTCGGGCACGGCCTCGTCATTGGCGACGGGCTGGCGGGCCGCGCTGATCTCCAGCCGCGTCGCGGGGCGCGGGGCGGCGGCCACGCCGGCGCCCTCGATCTTGTCCAGACGACCACGCAGGTTCGCGATTTCCTGAGCCTGGGCGCGGACCAGCGCGATGAGCTCGGCCTGATCGGGCGAGGCGGTTTGCGCCAGCGTCGGCGTAGCCATCGTCAAGGCGGCGAGCGCCGTGCCAGCGAGAAGAACAACCTTCATTCTAAACATCCCCATGAATGCCATGTCAGGGCCTTGCGGCGTCCAACGCTTCGAGCCTTGGCGGGCTGGACATGGAAGTGGTCGCGCGCCCCGCCTTGGCGACCAGCGCTTCGCGTCAGGCGAGCGAGATCTCCAAGGTCGTCACGCGGAGCGGCTCGCGCCTCCGACCGGCGCGAACGCTCCCCGTCCACTTCATCCCACGTCAAACCCACGAAAGATGGCGCAAGGAGGCGACGGGAAGGTGTCTAAACGATTAAGGATGGGGCCCTCCGGCGGCTTATATACTTATGTGCGACGAATTGTCGCAAGTATATATTGGCCACTTCAGGGCCTCTTTTAGGTTATTTATGCCGTTATCACAACCTAGAATTTCAGACAAAATTCTCTAATGACTCAACGATCGCCAACTACATACCCGAATATATAGATCACGGGAAATGAGGACTTCCAAATAGGGCAATTATTAACGGTTGCGGACTTTATGTAGCCCCAGCGCTGATCGTGCACCCAGAGAACCGGTCGGGACTTTTGGAGCCAACCGAGCGCCGTGTTCGGCGACGCGGGACGATGGATCAGGTGTGGAGAAAGACGCGAAAGTGGCTGTAACCGAGTATCGCGAACAGAGGCAGGAACGGATCCGCACGGCGCTCCACGGGCCGGAGCGGCGCGAGGTCAATGACGTGGCCGCCAGGCCTCGCCGCGCCGAAGAGCCTTGGGCGCGCGCCCCCGTGGAGTACGAGTGGATGACGAAACGCGCTGACGTCGGCGGCGGAAGCGAATTCTTGCGCCAAGCCGACAGATGCCGCGCGATGGGATCGCCATTCGTCGCCTCCGTGCTCGAAGCGGTGGATCGTCAGCTTTCGCGCGCGCCGATCACCGCCGCGATGATTAGCGGCTGGGAGGGCGACCCCGCGGCCGCCGCCATCGCCATGCGCTTCAATGGCGCGCTCAACGCCCTCGCCCGTCGCGGCGCGCCAGCCTCGCTGGCCAGCCTGTACAACGGAGAGCATGACGACTTCGACGGCGCGATCGCCGAAGCCCTGGCGGGGCAAGACTCGTTCATCGCCAACTGGCTGACCCATCCGCCCCAGACCAACGAGGTCGCGCGCGCCGGCGCCATTGTCGCCGCGCTGCTGACGGCCCGCGCGCGGTGGGACATGCCGTTCGAATTGCTTGATCTGGGATCGAGCGCCGGTCTCAACCTCAATCTCGCCCGCTACGCCTACCGGCTCGGATCGGTCTCGGTCGGCGACCCGGAGTCGCCGGTGCGAGTCGCGCCGCTTTGGCGCGGCCCCTCCCCTCCGGTCGCGCCCCTGGAGATCGTCTCGGCGCGCGGCGTCGACCTTCAACCGCTCGACGTGTCCAATCCGGACCATCGCGAACGGCTGCTCTCTTTCGCCTGGGCCGACCAGCAGGGGCGCTACAAGCGCCTCGAGGCGGCGCTCCAGGTCGCCAGCGCCCATCCGCCCCAGGTCGACCAGGGCGACGCCGCGACGTGGCTCGCCGAGCGCCTGGAGCAGCCGCAGCCCGAGGGGCGCGGCCGCGCCGTCATCCACACCATGTTCCTCCAGTACCTGAGCGACGAGGATCGACGCCGTATCGACGAGACGCTTGACGAGGCCGGCGCGAAGGCCTGCGACCAGCGGCCGCTGGCGCGCATAAGCTTCGAGTGGACGCCCGACCGCGGCAGGGTCGAGCTGCGCCTGACCCAGTGGCCGACGGGCTCGACCCGCGTGCTGGCGATCTGCCACCCCTACGGCGATTGGCTGGAGTGGCAGCCCTCGCGCTAGGGCCCGCCCAGCCCAGCCCAGCGCACGCCGATCGCGAAGCCGACAGGCGGAGGCGGCGCGCTCAGGTCGAGACTCGGCGGAAAGGTCGGGTCATCGGCGACACGCCTGAGATGGCGAGGTCAAACACATGGAAATCGATATGTAGTTTGTCGACGACACGCGCTTACCGCGACAATTCGCGCGTTGAATATTCATGGTGGAAAAATAATAAGGCAAGAAAACAAAGCCATAACCTGGCGGAGGAAGCTTGCCATGACGAAAGCTCTATATCTCTCGGTCGCGATCGCGCCGCTTCTATTTGCCGCACCCTCGCTCGCTTTTGCCGACACTCCCGCGAACACCTCCGAACAGGCGGCGGCGAACGCGCCCGCCGCTCGCGAGGAGGTCTTCTCCACCGGCGTCGCCAAGGGGCGTGACCGACTGGACAGCGCCACCTCGACCAGCGCGCTGCGCGAGCGGGACATCGAGGTCCTGGGCGGCCGCTCCCTGGGTGACCTGCTCCGCAATCTGCCGGGCATCCGGACCGAGTCGTCCACCGGCGACGGCAGCTCCGCCTACACGATCCGCGGCCTTCCGCTGGCGTCCGGCGGCTCGAAATACATGCAGCTTCAGGAAGACGGCCTGCCGGTCCTGGAGTTCGGCGACTTCTTCAACGGCGCCGTCGACATCTACATCCGCGCCGACCTCAACCTGGCCGCCGTCGAGTCCATCCGAGGCGGCTCGTCCTCGACCTTCGCGTCGAACTCGCCGGCCGGCGTGATCAACCTGATCTCCAAGACCGGGGATGTGGCGGGCGGCACGGTCCAGGTGATGACCGGTCTTGGCTACGACATGAAGCGCGTGGACTTCGAGTACGGCGCGCCCATCAGCGACACCCTGCGCTTCCACATCGGCGGCTTCTACCGGGTCGGTGAAGGCCCGCGTAAAGTCGGCTTCGACGCCTTCAAGGGCGGCCAGCTGAAGTTCAACGTCACCAAGCAGTTTTCCAACGGGTACGTCCGGCTTTCGGGCAAGTATCTGGACGACCGCTCGCCGCACTACCTGCCGGGCCCGGTGCGCATCACCGGAACCAATGACGACCCGGTCTACGGCAGCTTCAATGGCTATGACGTTCGGCGCGACTCGATGCTGTCGGGCCATCTGGGCAATCTCGTCACGCTCGACGCCGACAACAAGCCCTCCGTCCTGCCGCTGAAGCAGGGCATGAACGCCCTGGTGAAATCCATCGGCCTGGAATCGCAGTTCGA
>CAKZJK010000577.1 GCA_936942565.1 uncultured Caulobacter sp.
TTGGCGGCTGGAGGAGGCGCTGAACGCGGCGCGTCAGGTCGACCCTCGGATCAAGGAGCGGCCGCCGTTGCGGGTCAGCTGGATCGATGGGCATCGCCCGTGCCTGCAGGGCTTCTTCTTCGGCGTCGGCGCCCTGGTGAAGGCGACGAACCTGTCCCAGAAGGTCCACAAGGTCGGCTTCTTCCATAATCTGGCCGTGGGCGTCACGATCGCCACCGCCACCTTCGGCGCCCTATTTGGCGGAGCGCGCGACGAGTGGCGCGAGGGCGTGCCAGCCAAGCTGACCTTCGACGGCGAGGCCCAGCCGGGCGACGAGCGTTTCGCGATCGTGGCCACGGCGCTGAAACGTCTTCCGTTCGGCCTGAAGCCTTTCGGCGAGCCGCGCGAGGGACTGAAGATCCTCGACGTCGACGCGCCGCCGCGCAAGCTCCTGAAGGCCCTGCCGTTGGTGCTGAGTGGCAAGGCCGAGCCAAAGCTGGAAAGCATGGGCTACCGCCGCCGCGACCCCCAGCTGGTCGGTCTGGCCGGCTGCGCGCCGTTCGTGCTGGACGGCGAGGTGTTCGAAGGCGGCGAACTGATCATCGCCCTAGGGCCGGCCTTGAGGTTCCTGGTCGGATGAGCCACCTGCGCGACCTGGTCGCGGCCGAGCTCGCCACCCCGTTGCCGAAGCCGATCACGGCCTTCGCCGAGCATCTGGCGACTGTGTTTCCGGACGCGCGGGCGGTATTGTTCTACGGCTCGATCCTCAGAACGGGTGATCTGTCGGGCGTTCTCGACTACTACGTGCTGACCGACGCGCCGCCAGCCGGCTGGCGCGGCTTCTTCACCCGTATCCTCTGGCCCGACGTCAGCTACCACGAGCTCCCGCGCGACGGCGAAATGCTTCGGGCCAAGGTGGCTTCGATGACGCTGGCCCAATTCCAGAGGGCGGTGAGCGGGGCGGGGGCCGATACGACCATCTGGGCGCGCTTCGTCCAGCCTGCCGCCTTGGCCTGGGCGGCCGCCGACGTTGCCGAGGCTGTCGTCGACGCCGTCGCCGAAGCCTGCCAAACCGCCGCGCGCTTCGCTCAAGCGCTCGGTCCGGAGGGCGCCGCGCCGCGCGCGCTGTGGACCGCCCTGTTCCAGGAAACCTACAAGGCCGAGCTGCGCGTCGAGAAGGCTGGACGCGAGGTCTCCATCCTCGCCTATGATCCCGAACGCTACGATCACGTCATGACGGCCGTCCTGGACGATCAGGGCGGGCCGCTGGGCTCGGCGGAACGGGCGCGCCTGCGAAAGGCTTGGGGGCCGCGAAAGCTGCTCGGCAAGCCGCTGAATGTCGCGCGGCTGATGAAGGCGGCGTTCACGTTCCAAGGCGCGTCGCGGTACGCCGCTTGGAAGATCCAGCGGCACACCGGCGTCGAGATCGAGATCACCCCGTGGCGCGAGCGTCATCCGATCCTGGCGGCGCCCAGCGTGCTCCTCAAGGTGTGGAGGAGCCGGCGCAAGGCGGCTTGAGGCAAACAAAAATGCCCGGGCCTAGGCCCGGGCGTTTTCAGTTCCACGATGGGAGCGGTCTCAGGCTCGGGCGCGCTTAAGCGGCTCGATGACGCCCAAGGCCGCGCCGATCTCGGCGAAGGTCTTGAGGACCGCGTCGATCTGCTCGTCGGTATGCGCGGCGCTGACGCTGGCGCGCAGCAGCGGACGGCTGTCCGGCGTGGCGGGCGGCAGGGCCAGGTTCAGGTAGACGCCGGCGTGGAGCAGAGCGTTCCACATGGCGATGGCGCGTTCCTGGTCCGGCATGGTCGTGGCGACCACGGGGCTGGCCGTCGGGCCGGTGTGGAAGCCCAGGGTGGTCAGGCCGTCGTACAGGCGCTTGGCGTTGTGGTTGAGGCGGTCGCGCAGCTGCGGCTGCTCGATCATGCGGCGCAGCGCCGTGATGGTCGAGGCCACGACGGCCGGCGGCAGCGACGCGGTGAACATGTAGGGGCGGCAGACGACGCGCATGACGTCGAAGTCGTCCATGTTCGAGACGCAGAAGCCGCCGATGGCGCCCAGGCTCTTAGAGAAGGTGCCGACGATGAAGTCGACGTCGTCTTCCACGCCCGCCGCTTCGGCCAGGCCGCGGCCCGTGGCGCCGAGCACGCCCATCGAGTGGGCTTCGTCGACCAGCAGGTAACCGCCCAGCTCACGCTTCACGGCGGCGATTTCCTTCAGCGGCGCGACGTCGCCGATCATCGAATAGACGCCTTCGACCACGATCAGGCGTTCGCCCGGCGCGTCGCCCAAGCGACGCAGGCGCTTGGCCAGGTCCTCGGGGTCGTTGTGGCGGAAGCGGATGACCTCGGCCTGACCCAGACGCGAGGCGTCGTAGATCGAGGCGTGGCTGTCCGCGTCGAGGATCAGGTGGTCCCCGCGGCCGACCAAGGTCGACAGCACGCCCAGATTGGCCTGGTAGCCGGTCGTGAAGACCATGGCGTGCTTGCGGCCGTAGAATTTGGCCAGTTCCTGCTCGAGCTCGACGTGAGCTTCGAAACTTCCGTTCGCGATGCGGGAACCCGTCGTGCCCGTGCCGCGTTCTTGCACAGCTTTCACCGAAGCGGCGATGGCTTGCTCGTCGAAGGTCAGGCCCAGGTAGTTGTTGGTGCCGAGCAGGATCGTCGGACGACCGTCCACAACGCCTTCGGTCGGCGAGTGCACCGCGTCGAAGCGAACCTTGAACGGGTCGGCCCCGGCGTCTTGGATGGCCTTGTACGCATCGCGATAGGCCAGGTGCTTATCGAATAGCCCCATTAGTTAAGCCCTAGTCCGGAGATCGTTGATCAGTTTGGAAAGGTCGCCGGCGGTCTCGACCGAAGCCAGGCGATCCAGGGGGATGGAGATGTCGAAGGTGTCTTCCAGCTCCATGATGATGTTCATCAGGGCCAGAGAGTCCACGGCGAGGTCACGGCCGATGTGAGACTCCGCGCGAACCTCTACAGGCCGCCCCAGAACCTTGCTCGCCGCTACCCCGATCTCGCGCAAGCTGAGATCCGTAACCGTTTCCATTCTAAATCAAACCTCCGGGAGCCCCACCCGTGACACTACTGTAACGGCGAGTCTGTCAGATAGCCGCCTCATTTGCGTGAGGCGACTTAATTTTAGGGCAGCCAGCCCTGTTTTCGGTACCAATCGACGGTGTCAGCGAACCCGTCGAGAAGGCCGAATACGCTGGGTACTCCCTCCGCCCTCGGAGCGCTAGATGGGGTCCAATCGGCGTGAAGCAACTCCCTGGCCTTGCCTAACCCGAATACGGTGGGGGTTCGACTGGCAAAAGACCAAGCATCCGCAAGGGCTCCGGCGGCCAGGATACCCGCGCTCGGAAGCCTTACCAGGCTTGGTTTTCGGCCCATGACGCGCGCGGCCGCGCTCATGATTTCCGCCCAAGTGTAACCGTCGCGCCGCACATCCGACAGCTCCACAACGCCCGAAATCGGGTTTTCGCAGTAGGACGAAAGCCGCGCCGCGGCGTCCTGGACGTGGATCATGGCCACGCGCGCGGTGGGCGACAGCACCGGGAGAACGGGGCTGGAGGCGGCCAGCTTGAAGACTTCCAGGGTCTCGGTGTCGCCTGGGCCGTAGATCGCCGGCGGGCGGACGATCAGCGCGTTCGGCGAGTCGGCCAGCACCGCGTCCTCGCCGGCGCGCTTGCTGGCGGCGTAGTTCGAGAGCCGCGGTTCGCGGGCGGCGTAGCTCGAAACCAGGATGAAACGCGCGCCCGCCTCGCGCGCCGACTTCGCGGCGACCAGCGCGCCGTCGCGATTGACCGCGTTGAAGTCCTCCAGCGACGCGGCCTTGATCAGGCCGGCCACGTGGATGACGACCTCGGCCCCGCGGCTTAGCCGCGCGAGGGCGCCGGGCGTCCGCAGGTCTCCGGCGACGACTTCGACGTCGAACTCGCGCCACAGCGGATGGATCGGGTCGCGCCGGACCAGCACGCGGGGCGTCCAGCCGTCCTGGGCCAGGGCGCGGACCAGATGACGGCCCAGGAAGCCCGTGGCTCCGGTGACGGCGACGACGCCAGGCATCAGTCGCCGTAGGTCCCGGCCAGATAGGCGGCGCGGGCCTTGGAGCGGCTCAGCTTGCCCGACGAGGTCTGCGGCAGGGCGTGGGCGCCGACCAGCTTCACCTTGGCTTCGACCCCATGGCGGGTGCGCAGCAGGGTGGCTACTTGCTCGACGAGTGCCGCGCGGCTGTCGGCGTCGCCGCCGCGGGCCTGGACCAGCACGACGATCTGGTCCTCGGGTTCCGCCGGGATCGCGAAGGCGCAGACGTCGCCGCTGCGCAGGCCCTCGATCTCGTGATCGGCCGTCCATTCCAGGTCTTGCGGCCAGATGTTACGGCCGTTCAGAATGATCAGATCCTTGGCGCGGCCGGTGATGACGATCTCGCCCTCGATCTTGAAGCCAAGGTCGCCGGTGTCCAGCCAGCCGTCGGCCGACAGCACGCGGGCCGTCTCTTCAGGGTTGGCGAAGTAGCCGCTCATCACAGAGGGGCCCTTGGCGAAGATGCGGCCGACGCCGCGCTCGGGCAAAACCTGGCCGTCGTCGCCGCGCACTTCCAGGAAGTGATCCGGCAGGGCCGGGCCGCAGCGGGCGAAGTCGCGAGCGCGCTCGGAGCCCTCCGGCGCGTCGACGGCCAGGGCGTCGCGCTCCAGCCGCTCCACGTCCAGGGTCTCGGCCCGCAGGCCCTTGCCCAGCGGCGCCATCGACAGGGCCAGGGTGGCCTCGGCCATGCCGTAGCTGGCCACGAAGGCCTTTTCGGAGAAGCCCGCCGGGGCGAACGCCTCGACGAAGGCCTTCAGGGGCGGCATGCGGATCATGTCGCCGCCCAGGCCGGCTTGGCGCCAGTGGCTGAGGTCGTAGCTCTCCAGCGATTGGCCCTGAACACGGCGGGCGCAGAGCTCGTAGCCGAAGGTCGGGCTGTAGGCCGTGGTGGCCTTGTTTCGCGAGATGAGGTCGATCCACAGCAGCGGGCGGCGGACGAAGGCGCCGGTGGGCAGCAGGTCGACCGACATCTGACAGGCTAGCGGGCTCAGCAGGAAGCCGATCAGGCCCATGTCGTGATAGAGCGGCAGCCACGAGATGGCGCGGTCCGACGGTTTCACCTGCAGGCCATCGCGGGTGATCGCCACGCAGTTGGCCATCAGGGCCTTGTGCAGGACCAGGACGCCAGTCGGGGTGCGGGTGCTGCCCGACGAAAACTGCAGATAGCAGGGGTCTTCCGGCGCGATGGTCGGCAAGCTCGCGCCGCCGTCTTCCGGCAGGTCGGCCAGGACGCCGGCGAAGTCGAGGCCCGCGCGCTGACCGATCTCGGCCACGAAGTCCTTGAGACCGACGGGACCGATCAGGATCTTGGCCTTGGCCGAGCGGGCCAGGTTGGTGATCTGCTCGATATAGGCCTCGCGCCCGCCGAGCGGGGTCGGCAAGGCCATGGGGGCGGGCAGCAGGCCGGCGTACTGGCAGGCGAAGAAGGCGCGCACGAAGTCGCCGTCCGTTTCGGCCAGCAGGGCGACGCTATCGCCGACCTTCGCGCCCGTCGCCAGCAGGCGGCGGGCCAGGACATGAGCGTCCTCGCGCAGTTTGGCGTAGGGCAGGGCCTCGACCAGTTCGCCGCGCAGCGAATAGAGGTTGATCCCCGTCTCGCCGGTCGCGGCGAAATCGAGGGCCTGGGTCAGGGTTGGGAAGTCGGCGAACCGAACGGTGCGGTCAGACGCCGTGGGCGTGATCATACTTGGGGCCTTCATCGTCTTTCGTCGTGCGCGCGGAGTCGTCTTCCGCCGCGAGTCGGGCGAGCCTGCGGCGCGCCATCAAATACATGCCGAGGGCCATCGCCAAGGCGGATGCGACCAAGGCCGCGCCCGCGCCGGTCAGACCGAAACGCTGGATTAGCGGAACAAGCGCCGCGAAATAGCAGATCACAACGACTAGCCGAACCATCAAGGCCGCGCCGGCGGCGCGCATCGAGACAAGCATGGGCTCGAGCGGCAGGGTCATGACGCCGATCGCGGCGGC
>CAKZJK010000578.1 GCA_936942565.1 uncultured Caulobacter sp.
CACGCCGAACCTGGCTGGGCTGTCGGCGGAGTACATCGTCCAGCAGGTGCGCGAGTTCCGCGAGGGCCGACGCACGTCGTGGAGGGCCAACTGGCCCACCAACCAAGACATGATCAAGGTCGCCAAGACCGTCACCGACGAGGAGTTGGCGGCGGCGGCGGCCTACTACGCCGCCCTGCCCTACAAGCCGCGCGTCCGCGTGGTGGAGGGCGAGACCGCGCCGGCGACCAAGCCGAACTACTACGGCTGGCTGGACCTCGATCCCGGCAAGCCGGATCAGCCGTTGAACGGCCAGGTGATCGAGGTCGCCGAGAACTGGCCGCGCATGCTGCTGGCCGATCCAAACGCGGTGATCGTGGTCCATGCGCCGGTCGGATCGACGGCGCGGGGGGAGGCGCTCGCCAAGTCAGGCGGTTCCGGCGGCCAGCCGTGCGCGGCGTGCCACGGCCCTGGCCTGAAGGGCTCCCCCGTCGCCCCGCCCTTGGCGGGACGCTCGGCGGCTTACCTCGCGCGGCAACTGCTGGACATCAAGACGGGCGCCCGGAGCGGGCCGTCGGTGAGCCAGATGCAGGGTCCGGCGCGGGGCCTGGACGACACGCAGATCCGGGATCTCTCGGTCTACGCGGCGTCGTTGCGGCCTTAGGCTCCGTCCTTAACTCGATAACCAGTGTCATCCCGGCCGAAGCGTAGCGTAGAGCCGGGACCCAGGGGCGGCGAGCGCACGGCGTTCCGTCACCCCCTGGGTCCCGGATAACGCCTGCGGCGTTTCCGGGATGACACGGATATTGAGCGGAACTACCCCGCGATCAGCCCGAAGTCCGCCACCTGGCCCATCGCGTCTCGCACGGCCGCCAGCGTCCGCAGGCGGTTGTCGCGGTGCTCGGGCTCGTTGACGAAGACGCCGTCCAGATAGGCGTCGACCGGACCGCGCAGCTCGGCCAGCTGGGTCATGGCGCCGGTGAAGTCTTCCTTGGCCAGCGCTTCCTTCAGCGGTTTGTCCAGCATGCGGAGGGCGTTGTAGAGGCCCACCTCGGCGGCGCTGTCGGCGGTCGGCTCGGCGGGCGCGCCGGTCGGCAGCGGGCCCTTCTTCTCCTCGGCCTTGAGGATGTTGGAGGCGCGCTTGTAGCCGGCCAGCAGGTTCTTGCCGTCGTCGGTCTTCAGGAAGCCGTCCAGGGCTTCGACCCGCGCGACGATCCGCGCCAGGTCGTCGTCGCCCAGGGCGAACACTGCGTCGACGAGGTCGTGGCGCTTGCCTTGGTCACGAAGGGTGACCTTCAGGCGGTCGGCGAAGAAGGCGATCAAGTCTTCCTTGCCGAACTTGGCCAGCGAAACCCGCAGCCCGTTCTCCAGGATGATCCGGATCACGCCCAGCGCCGCGCGACGCAGCGCGTACGGGTCTTTGCTGCCCGTCGGCTTCTCGTCGATGGCGAAGAAGCCGACCAGCGTGTCCAGCTTGTCCGCCAGAGCCACGGCGATGCTGACCGGCGCGGGCGGCACGGCGTCGGATGGCCCCTGCGGCTTGTAATGGTCGCGCACGGCGTCGGCGATCTCGCCGTCCAGGCCGAAGGTGCGGGCGTAGTAGCCGCCCATGATCCCTTGCAGCTCGGGGAACTCGCCGACCATCTGCGAGGCGAGATCAGCCTTGGCGAGACGCGCGGCCTCCTTGGTCTTCTGGACATCCGCACCGACCAGCGGAGCGATCTCAGCCGCCAGGGCGACGATGCGCTCGACGCGCTGGGCCATGGTGCCGAGCTTGGCGTGGAAGGTGACGCCGTCCAGCTTCTTCAGCCACGGCTCGAAGCCGACCTTGACGTCCTCGTCCCAGAAGAAGCGGGCGTCGGACAGGCGCGAGGACAGGACCTTGGCGTTGCCGGCCGCGATCACCGCGCCGCCATCGGCCGCCTGGATGTTGGCGATGGTGATGAAGTGCGGGGCCAGGCCCTCTTCGCCAGCCTTGCGGACGGCGAAGTACTTCTGGTGCGTGCGCATCGAGGTGCGGATCACCTCGGGCGGCAGGCTGAGGAACACCGGGTCCATGTCGCCCAGCACCGGGGTCGGCCATTCGGCAAGCCCCGCGACCTCGTCGAGCAGGCCCTGGTCCTCGACCAGCTCCAGGTGCCGCGCGAAGCACAGGGTCTTGCAGCCTTCCAGGATGCGCTGCTTGCGCTCCTCGACGTCCAGCACGACGAAGTGCTTTTCCAGCCCCGCCGCGTATTCGTCGAAGTCCTTGGCGACGAACGGCTTGGCCTCACCCATGAAGCGGTGGCCTTCGGTCACGTCGCCGCTTTCGATCCCCTCGATCGAGAACGGCACGACCTCGCGGTCCAGCACGCACAGGATGCGCTTGAGCGGCCGCACCCAGCGCAGCTTCTTGTAGCCCCAGATCATCGACTTGGGCCACGGGAAGCCCCGGACGATGGCCTCGACCATCTCGGCGATGATCTCCGCGGTCGGGCGGCCCTTCTTTTCGATGAAGGCCATGTAGACGCCGTCGCGCTCGACCAGCTGATCTTGCGTCAGACCCGCCTTGCGCAGGAAGCCTTCCATGGCTTGCGGCGGGGCGCCGACGCGGGGACCTTTCAGCTCTTCCTTGCGGTCGGCCTGGGCCAGCGGCAGGCCTTCGGCCACCAGGGTCAGGCGGCGCGGGCCGGCGAAGGTGGTCAGGGCCTCGGGCAGGAAGCCGGCGGCGGCCAGGTGCTCGCGCGCCATGCGCTCCAGGTCCTTGGCGGCCTGGGCCTGCATGCGGGCGGGGATCTCTTCCGAGAACAGTTCGAGGAGAAGTTGGGGCATCGTGACTTACGCGGCTTCCTGCTGCTCGACCCAGGCGCTGGCGCACAGCTTACAAAGGTCGCGGATGCGGCCGATGTAGCTGGCGCGCTCGGCGACGGCGATCGCGCCGCGGGCGTTCATCAGGTTGAAAAGGTGGCTGGCCTTCAGGACCATGTCGTAGGCGGGCAGAACGAGCGACTTGCCCTGGTAGGAGCGGGCCAGCATCAGCGGGACCTGCTCCTCCATCTGCTCGAACTGCTGCTTGAGCACCGCGACGTCATAGCCATGGAAGTTGGCTTCCGACTGCTGGCGCTCGTTCTCCAGGAACACGTCGCCATAGGTCGTGGCGCCCAGGGCCGAGTCCGGATCGTTGAACGGTAGGTCGTAGACGTTGTCGACGCCGAACACGTACATGGCCAGGCGCTCCAGGCCATAGGTCAGCTCGCCGGCCACCGGCGAGACGTCCAGGCCGCCAACCTGCTGGAAGTAGGTGTACTGCGACACTTCCATGCCGTCGCACCAGACTTCCCAGCCCAGGCCCCAGGCGCCGACGGTCGGGTTTTCCCAGTCGTCCTCGACGAAGCGGATGTCATGGGTGCGCAAGTCCAGGCCGATCGCTTCCAGCGAGCCGAGATACAGGTCCTGCATGTTCTCGGGGTTCGGCTTCAGGATCACCTGATACTGGTAATAGTGCTGCAGGCGATTGGGGTTCTCGCCATAGCGACCGTCGCCCGGACGGCGCGAGGGCTGCACATAGGCGGCGTTCCAGGGCTTGGGGCCCAGGGCGCGCAGCACAGTGGCCGGGTGCAGGGTCCCCGCCCCCACCTCGACGTCGTGCGGTTGCAGGATGATGCAGCCCTGCCGGCTCCAATAGTCATGGAGCGTCAGGATCAGGCTTTGGAAGGACTTGGGTTTTTCGCGCGACATCAATCGAAGCAGGCCTAGAAAAAAGTCGGCGGACCATAGGGCCCGCCGACCGGTGCTTCAAGCGATGTCCGAGGCGCGTCAGGCGAAAGTGTGAGCGGTTTCGCTGCCCGACGCGCCACAAGCAAGAAAGCTTGGAAGGACTTAGTTGCCCTTGGGCGTGGTGCGCTTGCCGGCGTTCGACATCGGCGCGCCGTACTTGGCGCGGTTGGCGGTCGTATCGGCCACCGGACCGTTGGAGACGACGTTCGCATCGCCCGCCTTGAGCCCAGCCTGTGCGTCGGGGGTCTGCGACGAAACCGGCACGGCGCCCGAGGCGTTCACGCCAGCCGCCGGCGCGGCCATCGCCGTCGGCGAGGCGGCCGGATCGGCGGCCATGTCGGTCGCGGTCGCCGGCGCGGTCGGGGTCGGGTTGGTGGCGGTCGGAACCTGGGCGCCGGCCTGCTCGGCGGGAGCCGGAGCCGAGACCTGCTCGTTGGCGGCGACGTTCATGGTCGCGCTAGCGTCGGTGGCGGCTGGAGCCGAGGCGGCCTGCAGACCGGGGACGTCCTTGGGCAGCAGCACCTTGTCCACCACATGCAGCACGCCGTTGCTGGCCATCACGTCGGCCTGGACGATGTTGGCGTTGTCGACCATCGGCGTCGCGCCGCTACCGTCCAGCATCAGGGGCGAACCCTCGACGCTTTTGACCTCGCCCTTGGCGCCGTTGATCTTGCTCGAGTCCACCTTGGCGTTGATCAGGTGGTAGGTGAGCACCTTCTGCAGCAGCGGACCGTTTTCCGGCGCCATCAGCTTGTCGCGCTGATCGGCCGGCAGGGCCGCGAAGGCCGCGTCGGTCGGGGCGAAGAGCGTCAGGTTCTGGTTGGTCTTCAGGACGCTGGTCAGGTTCACCGACGAGACGGCCTTGAGGAAGGTGCTGAACTGACCCGAGGCCTGGGCGGTCTGGATCAGGTCGCCCTTAGCAATGACGGGAGAAGCAGCGGCGGCCGGCGCCTGCGCGGCGGGCGCCGCGCTGTCGGCGGTCTGGGCATGAGCCGCGCCGGCCATCAGGGCGATCGCGGCGGCGGCGGTCAGAAGGCGCTTGGTGGTCATGGTCGAGTTCCTTTCGGTTCGAGCGGTTTACGCCCAAGCCTGGGACTCGGTTCCAGGATCACGCCCTCGTGATTACCTTGACCATTACTTGAAGAAGAACACCATGGCCGCGCCACAGACGATCAGGCCAAAGCCGACCAACGTGGTCCACTTGATCGCCTCGCCCAAATAGAAGAATGAAAACAGCGTGAAAACGATCAGGGTGATCGCCTCCTGCCCCGTCTTGAGCTGAGCTGTGGAATACATGCCGCTTCCGATGCGATTAGCGGGCACGGCCAGCATGTACTCGGGAAGCGCGATCAACCAGCTCGACAAGATCGCGACCGGCAGAGCCAGGCTCTTGTGCTTCAGGTGACCATACCAAGCGAAGGTCATGAAGACGTTGGAGGCCACCAGCATCAAAAACGGCAAGAAATACGGCGAAACGATCAGCCAGGGCGCGATCTTCAGGACGAGAGGCGGCATGCGGGGGGTCTCCAGTGCGGGTCCATGGGAAGCGCGGCACCCTAGGACAAGTGACCGCGACGGCGCCAGGGCCGTCCCGTCAGACAAAAACGCCGTTTTCTGACGCATACGCGGCGCGCTGCGCTCAAAAATTAGGCGCCAGGTTCAATTCCTTTCCGAAAGCTTTTCAGGGCGCGCCTTCACGGAACCGTCGCCGATAGCGTGGCTCGGCCGGGGAAAACGATGCGGCGCGTGAAAGCGCGGCGTCGGCGGTGATGACACCGGGGGCGGTCTCGCTTCCCGCAACCAAGCAAACAAGCCCGCGTCGCGGCGGGTCGGAGCAAGGCGGATGAAACTGATCATAGCGGTCGTCAAACCCTTCAAGCTGGACGAGGTGCGCGAAGCGCTCGTCGCCGCCGGCGTCGAAGGTCTGACGGTGTCGGAAGTGAAGGGCTACGGCCGCCAGAAGGGCCACACCGAGATCTATCGCGGCGCCGAATATGTCGTGAACTTCCTGCCCAAGCTGCGCATCGAGATCGCGGTCAATTCCGACATCGCCGACAAGGCGGTCGAGGCGGTCAAGGCCGCCGCCGCCACTGGCAAGATCGGCGACGGCAAGATCTTCGTCCTGAACGTCGAGGAAGCCGTCCGCATCCGCACCGGCGAAACCGGCTCGGCCGCGCTGTAATCGGGAACAAGGGGATACCGAGATGAAACTCACCTTCAAACCGCTGGCGGGGCTTATGCTCGCCGCGACCATCGCGGGGGCTCCGCTGGGGGCGACCGCCTTCGCCCAGGAGGCAGC
>CAKZJK010000579.1 GCA_936942565.1 uncultured Caulobacter sp.
GTCGGGATAGAGCCGAGCGAACGCGTCGATCGCGTCGACATAGCGAACGCCCGCCCCAATCCGCAGGGCTTCGGGCGTCTCCTCGATCGCCTTGAGCTCGGCGACTTCGGACACGCTGATCAGGGTCGGCAGCGGCCGCCGCTGCTTGGTGACCCAGAGACCGACATCGGTCGCCCCGGCGACGATCGTGGCGTCGGGGTGTTCCAGATAGGCACGAGCCAGCTCGTCGATCGTTCGCGGGGACAGCCAGGTCCGCGTCACGCCGTGGACCTCGTCCTCGAAGCTCAGCGTCAGCATGGTCTCGTCGCGCACGGCCGACAGGTCGACCGCCGGCGCGGCCTCGGCCGTCACGGCCTTGGCGACCTCGATGATCGGACCGTAGCCGGTGCAGCGACAGAGGTTCCCGGCCAGCACCTCGCTGACCGGCGCCTGCGCCCCCTTCGCGCCGACCGCGCGGCCGTACAGCGACATCACGATGCCCGGCGTGCAGAAGCCGCATTGCGAGCCGTGCTTTTCGACCATGGCCCGCTGCACGGGATGCAACGCAGCATCCTTCGCCAAGCTCTCGACCGTCATCAGCGCCTTGCCATGCAGCATGGGCAGGAACTGGATGCAGGCATTGACCGCCCGCCAGGCGACGGTATCCCCCTCGCCCTCTCCGACCAGCACGGTGCACGAGCCGCAGTCGCCCTCGGCGCAGCCCTCTTTGGTCCCGGTGCGGCGCAGCGGGCCGCGCAGGTGCTCCAGCAGGGTGGTGGTGGGATTGGCCCCGCGCACCTCCTGGACCTCGCCGTCGAGCAAAAAGCGGATCACCTCGCCCATCAGCTGCCCCGGTAGGTGGAATAGCCGTAGGGCGAGACCAGCAGCGGCACGTGCCAGTGCTGCTGGGTGTTCGAGACGGCGAAATCGATCACCACCACGTCGAGAAACGGCGGGTCGGTGATCGGCAGACCCGAGGCCTTGAAATGCTCGCCGATGGAGAACTCCAGGCGATAGCCGCCGACCGCCAGAGCCTCGCCCTCGATCAGGCGCGCCCGGCCATCGGCGTCGGTTCGGAACTCGGCGACCAGCGACAGAGCCTCGCCCTCGCGCCGCGAAACGCGCACCGCGACGCCCGCCGCCGGCTTGCCCGCCGCCTGGTCGAGGATGTGTGTCGTCAATCCGCTCATTCGTCCGCGCTCCGATCGAGTCGATGCTCGGCCGCCCTCGTCGCCGTGTCCAGCGCCGCTGGCCCGCCGCGAAGCGCGATCGACCAAGCGCCAAGGAACCCGGCGAAAGGCGCCCGAAGCGCGGGCATTATATAATAGTTTTCTTACTTACGAGAGCTCTCGCGCGGGGCCCGTCATGTTACCGCTATCAGAAATGAGGCCATTCCCCGGCCGCACAGGGTTGGAAAACCCGACCATCCCCGGTAGCTAGACGGGTGAACGGCCCGCGCTCGAGACGGGCCGCGCGAAAACGCGCAGAGCTTCTAGAGGAAGACCGATGGACGAGGATTTCCGCAAGGCGGCGTTGGACTATCACCGCCTCCCGCGGCCCGGAAAGCTGGCGATCGAAGCCACCAAGCGGATGGCCACCCAGCGCGACCTCGCCCTCGCCTATTCGCCCGGCGTCGCCGCGCCGTGTCTGGCGATCGCGGACGACCCCGACACCGCCCGCGACTACACCGCGCGCGGCAACCTGGTCGCGGTGATCTCGAACGGCACCGCGGTGCTGGGCCTGGGCGACATCGGCCCGCTGGCTTCCAAGCCGGTGATGGAGGGCAAGGCGGTCCTCTTCAAGAAGTTCGCCGGCATCGACGTGTTCGACATCGAGGTCGACGCCAAGGACCCCGACCGCTTCATCGAGGTCGTGGCCGCGCTGGAGCCGACCTTCGGCGGCGTGAACCTCGAAGACATCAAGGCTCCCGAGTGTTTCATCATCGAGCGCACGCTGCGCGAACGGATGAACATCCCGGTCTTCCACGACGACCAGCACGGCACCGCCATCGTCTGCGCCGCGGCCGTCCGCAACGCCCTGCTCGTCCAGGGCAAGACGCTGAAGGACGTCAAGCTGGTGACCTCGGGCGCCGGGGCCGCCGCCCTGGCCTGCGTCGATCTCCTGGTCTCGATGGGCCTGCCGGTCGAAAACGTCACCCTGACCGACATCAAGGGCGTGGTGCACGCCGGCCGTGAGCCGGACATGCCCGAGAACATGGCGCGCTACGCCCGCCAGACCGACGCCCGCACCCTGCCCGAGGTGCTGCCGGACGCCGATATCTTCCTGGGCCTCTCGGCCCCGCGCGTCTTCAAGCCGGAATGGCTGCCGCTGCTGGCCCCGAACCCGCTGATCCTGGCCATGGCCAATCCGGATCCGGAGATCCTGCCAGAACTGGTCTACGCCGCGCGTCCCGACGCGATCATGGCCACCGGTCGCAGCGACTACGCCAACCAGGTCAACAACGTCCTCTGCTTCC
>CAKZJK010000580.1 GCA_936942565.1 uncultured Caulobacter sp.
TCATCGTCGTGCCGATTCCGAACGAGAGCAAGGCGATGGCGCCGACGGATCTCGCGACGGCCGCGCGAACGCTCGGCATGCGTGTCGAGATCGCCGACGGCGTCGCTTCCGCGCTTGCCGGCATCGCGCGGCTTGCCTATGAGGTGCCGCCGCGTATCCTGATCACGGGGTCGCTCTATCTCGCGGGTCACGTGCTCGACCTCAACGGCACGCCGCCGACCTGAGGGGAATAGCGCATGCGCTTTGCCGCGATCGCCGACGTCCACGGCAACCATCTCGCGCTCGAAGCCGTGCTGGTCGACATCGGCGTGCCGATGGGCCTGGTGATCGCCTCGATCCACGAGCGCCGCGACGAATACCGCAAGATCCTGAACCGCCCCGACGCCCTGGGCGGCAAGCGCCGCCGGCTGCGGGACGCGTCGCTGCGGTAGGGCCTCACACCGCCTCGGCTCGATAGCGCCGGCGGCGATGGCCCGCGGCCTTCACGATGCGCAGGAAGTGCGGGCAGTCGGCGAGAACCGGAACCTTGCAGTCGGCGGCGTGGCGCAGACCCTCGCGCATGCGGGTCAGTTGCTCGATCCGCTTGTCCAACTGGGCGGCCTTGGCCCGCAGCCGCGCGCGATCGATGTCGGCGCCGTCCAGAAGGCCGACGATTTCGTCCAGGGTGAAGCCGCAGGCGCGGCCCAGGGCGATCAGCGACAGGCGCTCGACGGCCTCCGGCGCGAACAGCCGCTTGAGGCCGCGACGGCCGACCGAGGCGATCAGGCCCTTCTCCTCGTAGAACCGCAGCGCCGAGGCCCTGACGCCGGATCGGCGCGAAAGCTCGGAAATGTCGATGTCGAACATCGCTTGACCTCAAGTGCGCTTGAACTTGCAGGATCGTTGGACCGAGTGTTCCTGGCAAGAAGGAGACGATGATGAGCACGCGCGCCGATCGCGACATGGCGGCCTATTGGGACCGCGCCGGCCAGGTGTGGGTCGAGCACCAGGCGCTGCTGGACCGGCTGATGGCGCCGATCGCCGAGGCGGTGATCCAGGCGGCTGGCCTGGTGAACGGCGACGCCGTGCTGGACGTCGGCTGCGGCGCCGGCGCGACCACGCTGGCGGCCGCCTGGCGGACGGGGCCCTCGGGCCGCGCGGTCGGGGTCGACATCTCCGGCGCCCTGGTCGAACTGGCGCGCCGCCGCGCGGGGGAGGACGGGGTCGAGGGCGTCGAGTTCCTGCTGGCGGACGCTCAGACCGAGGCCTTCGACCCGACGTTCGACGCCATCGTTTCGCGATTCGGCGTGATGTTCTTTCCCGACCCGGTCGCCGCCTTCTCCAACCTGCGTCGGGCCTTGAAACCCGGCGGCCGGCTGACCTTCGCCGCGTGGCGCGCGCCCGAGGACAATCCGCTGGCGCTGGTCCCGCTCCGCGCCGCCGCGCCGTTCCTGGCCGAGCCGCCCCGGTTCGAGGCGGACGCGCCCGGCCGCTTCGCCTTCGCCGATCGCGAGCGCGTGGCGGCGATCCTCTCGGCCAGCGGCTGGCGCGAGGTGGAGATCGCGCCCCTGGACGTCGCCAGCCCCGCCTCGTTCGAGGAGCTCATGACCATGAGCCTGAGAGTCGGGCCCTTGAATCCGATCCTCCGCGCGGCGGACGAAGCCGTGAGAAGCAAGGTCGAGGCGGCGGTGGCCGAGGCGCTCGCGCCGCTCGTCGGCGAGGGCGGCGGGGTGATGAAGTCGGCCTGCTGGCTGGTGACCGCCAAGGCCTAGGCGATCCACGCGCTTTCGCGGGGCGCCGTGGGCTGGAGCGTGGGTGGACCGTCGGCGAGCCGCGAGGAGGTGAAGATTTTACGCGACGATCCGCGAATGCTTGACCTTTTCCTGGCGGCGAAACCTTGCGCGCAATCGTTTCACGTGCGAACCCAACAGAGCTGACGCTTTCACTTCGTGGAGGTCGGCGGACACGCTCGGATGCGATTCTGAGGGGCGGTCTTGTGGAGCTTTCCCTTGAAAAACAGGGGGGCGAAACCTGACGAGTGTGTCTTCGCCGACACTTTCCCGTGGCGTTCGCCTTGGTATAACAGCGCTAGGCTCGGGTTCCCGGCCTGGGCAGGGCAATAGAGGGCTCTTCAAAAATGAAACTCAACCTCCTGGCGGGAGCCGCTCTAGCCGCGGTGTTCGCCGCGTCGGGCGTTTCGGCCCAAGAGACCGGCTGGTACGGCGCGGTCGATCTTGGCTACCACTGGCCGCAAGGTCTCAAGACCGAGTCGGACGCTACCGCTCCCGACGGCGCGCACTATCACTGGGGCTGGAAGTCGGACAACGACTGGACCGGCTTCGTTCGTCTGGGCTACCAGTTCAACCCGAACTGGCGCGCGGAAGTCGAGGGCGGCTACCGCCCGGGCGACCTGAAGAGCGTCCGCGGCAACGCCGTTCGCACGCGTCAACCGACCGCTCTCTGCACGCCCGGCGTGACGCGCACCGTCGCGGCCCCGACCTGCGGCGCCCCGGATGGTTCGATCGACTCCTGGAGCCTGATGGCGAACGTCATCTATGACTTCGCTCCGGGCGCCTGGTTCAATCCGTTCGTCGGCGCTGGCGTCGGCATCAACCGCCTGGACGTCAAGACCCTGGGTCAGTTCAGCAACGTCCCGGCCGTGGCTGGCATCACCGCCACCGCCAACCCGGCGATCCAGAACCTGACCGTCGACGACGACGATCTGGCCATCGCCTGGCAAGCCATCGCGGGCGCCTCGATCAAGGCCACGGACAAGCTGAACATCGACATCACCTACCGCTACCTGACGGGTTCGGAGCACACCTGGCAGAGCAACGGCTCGGCCTACCTGCAGCCGGGCGCGTTCGCGGGTCAGTACAAGGACCAGTCGGTGACCGTGGGTCTCCGCTACTCGTTCGCGTCGCCGCCTCCCCCGCCGCCGCCGCCTCCGCCG
>CAKZJK010000581.1 GCA_936942565.1 uncultured Caulobacter sp.
AACTGGGCGTGCTCGTTGATCTGGTAGTCGGTCGCCGCATAGGCGGTATAGCGCTTCAGCGGCAGCTGCAGCAGGTTCAGCGGGCCGGTGTTGTAGGTGCCGTTGACCGGGATCGTCGAATAGTCGATCGCCGTCGAGCCCTTGTAGTTCTGGCCGTTGTAGAACAGCGTGCCATCGTCGTTGAAGCCGAGGTTGGCGCTGGCCTTCACCGTGCCGGCGGCGACGCCGTACTTGGCGAAGACGGCGTCCACGGCGGCTTGGGTCGGCAGGTTCGTGCCGGTGGCGTCATAGCGGCCATAGGGCGTGGTCGAGGACGCGCCCGACACCGCCGAGAAGTCGCGCGAGGCGTTGTAGACCGCGCCGCGTTCCGAGTAGCTCAGCGAGAAGACGGCGTGGCCGCGATCCTCGGCGTACTTGCCGCCGGCGGTCAGGGCCAAGGACTTCTCGCGGCCGTCGCCTTCCTCGGTGACGCCGTACTGGGCGTCGATCTGCAGGCCGGTGAAGTTGTTGTTGAGCTTGAAGTTGACCACGCCGGCCAGGGCGTCCGAGCCGTAGGTCGCCGAAGCGCCGCCGGAGATCACCTCGATGTTCTGGATGAGCGCGGCCGGGATGACGTTGACGTCGACGGTGCCGTTCGAATTGGACGGCACGACGCGGTGGCCGTCCAGCAGGATCATCGTGCGCGCGGTGCCCAGGCCCCGCAGGTCGATATTGGCCTGGCCGCCATTGGACGGGTTGTTCGAGGTGCTGCTGACCGACGGCACGAACTGCGGCATCTGGTTCAGGATGGTGTCGACGGTGACCGAGCCCACCTTTTCGATGTCCGCCTTACCCACCGTGACGATGGGGCTTTCGGAGGCGTAGTCGCGGCGCGCGATGCGCGAACCCGTCACGACGATTTCCTCGACCGCCGTGGCGCTGGCCCCCGTATCGGTCTGGGCGTGAGCGACCACAGGGGCGGCGTTCAGTAGAAGCACGAGGGCGGATGCGCCCCCAAGATACTGGATCTTGAGCATAGGACTGTCCCCTAACGCGCCGCCTTGAGAGAAGACGGCCAAAAATCAGCGAAAAGGTGTTCGCGATGCGCAGAGGGCTAGGAGGCGTCTGTGTCCCGAATGTGGGAGTTTCCTGGCCGCTGGCTGACGGCCGGTTTGGCGGCGGTCACCGATTGATAGCCAGGGTAATAAATCGCGGATTTCGCGCCTACCGAGACACGAATGGATAGTCGGCGCCCCGAAGGCGCGGAAAGTTTTCAGGGAGATTGCAATTATAACGGCCTGGCTTTGTGCTTTTGAGGCCACGCCGTCATTCAAATGTCATGGCGCGGCGCGCCTGAGCGTCGACCGAAGGCCGTGCTAGCCCTCCACGAACCGCGGAATAGGCCCGACCTGCTGGGTCTGGTCCGGCAGTTCGACGAACTCGTCGTCGATGAAGCACCAACCCCAACCCTCGGGCGGGTCATAACCCTCGATGATCGGGTGACGCGTCGCGCGAAAGTGGGCGGTGGCGTGCTTGCTGGGGCTGTCGTCGCAGCAGCCGACGTGTCCACAGGTCCGGCACAGCCGCAGGTGAACCCACCAGCCGCCCGTCTTGAGGCACTCCTCGCAACCCTTGGCGCTGGGAGTGACCAGGCGGATCGCGTCGCCGTGCATGCAGGCCATGGTGTCGCTCCTCTTTATGTTCCGGCGCGTGGCAGGTGGAACCGCGCGCTAGGCGTTGGCCAGATAGGCATGGATCGCGGCGACCGCCTGGGCGCCTTCGCCGACGGCGGCGGCGACGCGCTTGACCGAGCCCGCCCGAACGTCGCCGATCGCGAACACGCCCTTGCGGCTGGTCTGCAGCAGCGGGTGGCCGGGCGCGAGATCGGTTCCGGTGCGCACGAAGCCATGATTGTCGAGCTCGACTTGGCACTGGGATAGCCAGCTAGTGTTCGGCGCGGCGCCGATGAACAGGAACAGGTGGCTGATCGCCTGGGTCGTTTCCCGGCCGTCCGCGCCGCGCCAGCGGACCGTCGACAGCTGGCCGCCTTCGCCCTCGAGCGCGACCACTTCGTTGCGAACCAGGACTTCGATGTTGGGCGTGCTCGCGATCCGGTCGATCAGGTAACGCGACATGGTCGCCGCCAGGCTTTCGCCGCGGACGATCATCCAGACCTTCTTGACGTGGCTGGCCAGATAGACGGCCGCCTGGCCGGCCGAGTTGCCGGCGCCGACCAGGGCGACCTCCTGGCCCGCGCACAGCTTGGCCTCGAGGGGCGATGCCCAGTAGTGGACGCTGGAGCCTTCGAACTGGTCGAGGTTTTCGACGTCCAGGCGGCGATAGCGGGCTCCGCTGGCGATCACGACCGTCTTGGCCTGGGCCCTCTCGCCGCTGGCCAGGGCGAGGCGATAGCGATGCGGGCCGTCGTCCTCGCAGGCCAAAGAGGCGACCTCGTCGGGGATGGCCAGGTCGGCGCCGAACTTCTGGGCCTGGCCGTGGGCGCGCCCCATCAGGGCCATGCCGGAGATCCCCGTGGGAAAGCCGAGATAGTTCTCGATCCTGGCCGAGGCGCCGGCCTGGCCGCCAAACGCGCGGGTGTCGAGCACCAGCACCGAAAGACCTTCCGAGGCGGCGTAGACCGCGGTGGCCAGGCCCGCCGGCCCGGCGCCGACCACGGCCACGTCATAGACCTTGCTCTCGTCGATCGGCCCCACCAGACCGATGCAGCGGCCAAGCTTCTGGTTGGTGGGCTTGCGCAGGATCTGGCCGTTAGGACAGAGGACGATCGGCAGTTCGCTCTCGTCCACCTCGAACCGATGGATCAGCACCTTGGCGCAGTCCATCTGGTCTGGATCGAGGTTCTGGTAGGGATGGGCGTTACGGGCCAGGAAGCCTGACAGGCGGATGACCTCGCCGTCGGCCGCTCGGCCGATGATGATCGGGCCGCCGGCGCCCGTCTCGATCAGGCTCACCCGGCGAAGGATCAGGGCGCGCATGATCCGCTCGCCCAGCTCGGCCTCGGCCACCAGCACGGCGCGCAGTCGATCGGGTGGGATCAGCAGCGCCTCGACGTCGGTGATGGCGGTGACGTCGACCAGCGAGGGCCGGCCGGAAAGCTGGGCGATCTCGCCGACGAACTGGCCCGGGTCGTGCTCGACGATCGGCTGGCTCTCGCGGTTGGCGTCGCGTCGGCTGATCGCCACGCGCCCGTCCAGCACCACGAACAGGCCGGGGGAGGGCGCGCCGGCCGTGGCCAGGGCCTCGCCGGCCTTGACCTGGACGACCTGGCCAAAGCGGCGCAGGCGGTCGATCTCGTCCGGCTCCAGCCGGGGAAACATCTGGGCGCGACGGGTTTCGAAGGTTGTGCCGGTCATGACCCTAGATTGCGTCAGGAATGACGTTTGGTCATCGGCGGATCCATGACGGTTTTGAACAATCACGCCTTGACGTCATCGGCTATACCGCCCGGCGCCCACGGAGTAGGCTTCCTGGCATGTCGCGTTCCTCTGTCGCTCCTCGTTCCGCCGTCCAGTGGCGCGCCGATCAGGTCGCGCGGCCCTTCGAGCGGATCACGCCGCGCGAGACCGCGGTGGGCCTGTCGCTCGACGGCCGTCCGCACACGGTGTTGATGGCCACGCCGGAGCATCTGGACGAACTGGCCCTGGGATTCGTGATCACCGAAGGCGTCGCCAAGGCCAGCGACGTGACCGCCGTCACCGTCAAGGAAGAAGACCTGGGCGTTCTGGTCGATGTGGCTTTCGCGCCCGGGGCCCTGGCCCGCAAGGCGCGGCCGCGCAATCTGGAGGGGCGCTCCAGTTGTGGGCTGTGCGGCGTCCAGCGCCTGGCCGACGCGGTGCGGCCTCTGCCGATCGTGGGGGCGGGCGCGCGCGTCCGGCACGAGGCGATCCCCCAAGCGTTGGCGGCGCTGGAGGAACAACAGGCGCTTGGGCGGCTGACCCGCGCCACCCATGCGGCGGCCTTCTTCACGCCGGATGGCGAACTCGTCCTGGTCCGCGAGGATGTCGGCCGCCACAACGCGCTCGACAAGCTCGCCGGGCACCTGGCGCAGGCGCGCTGCGCGGCCGGCGAGGGAATCGTGATCCTGACGAGCCGCGTCTCGGTCGAGCTGGTGCAGAAGGCGGCGGCGATGGGCGCCCCCGTCATGGTCGCGGTGTCAGCGCCGACCGCGCTCGCCATCCGGATGGCGGAAGCCGCCGGCATCACGCTGATTGCGGTGGCCCGCAACGACGGCTTCGAAATCTTCA
>CAKZJK010000582.1 GCA_936942565.1 uncultured Caulobacter sp.
CCCGGCCGCCGTCGAGGCCGCGCTGACCGCTCTGAAGGCCGCCGCCGCCTCTGGCGCGAACATCATGGAACCCTCGATTTCCGCCGCTAAGGCCGGCGTCACCACCGGCGAGTGGGCCGGGGCCCTGCGCGACGTGTTCGGCGAATATCGCGGCCCGACGGGCGTGGCTGTGGTCGTCTCGACCGGCGAGGCCGAGGACGTCGAGGCGGTGAAAAAGGAGGTCGAGCGGGTCTCCCAGGTGCTGGGCCGCACGCTCACCTATCTGGTCGGCAAGCCCGGCCTGGACGGCCACTCCAACGGCGCCGAACAGATCGCCACCCGCGCCCGCGCCTGCGGCATGGAGGTGGTCTATGACGGCATCCGCTCGACGCCGGAGGAGATCGTCCGCCGCGCCAAGGAGACCCGCGCCCACGTGATCGGCCTGTCGATCCTGTCGGGCTCGCACCTCGATCTGGTGCAAGAGGTCATCCGGGTGATGCGCGCGCAGGGCCTGGGCCACATCCCCGTCGTCGCCGGCGGCATCATCCCCGAGGCAGACGCCCTAGTGCTGAAGCAGATGGGCGTGTCGCGGATCTACACGCCCAAGGACTTCAGGATCACGCAGATCATGGGCGACGTCGTGAAGCTGGTGGAGGCGACGGCGCTGGCGGAGGCCTAGGCGCTCCGCCCCAACCGCCACGCCGCCAGCACGCCCACGACCGCCAGCGGCAGGAAGGCGGCGAACAGCAGGGGGCCTCGGTCCGCCGCGAGAGCCGGGTCGACGCCGTGGCTGAAGCCCAGCAGGTTGGCCATCGCCCCCGCGCCGGCCGCGCCCGTGGCGCCGCCGATCAGCTGCGGCAGGGTCTTTTCCAGCACCGCCGGATCGATCTTGCCGGTGCCGTGCAGGTCCACGTGGAACGAGACCGGCTGGGCCACGCCGATGGCGTAGGCGATCTGGATCGTGCAGCGGTCGGCAAGACCCGACGCCACGACGTTCTTGGCGAGATACCGGCATGCGTAGGCGGCCGAGCGGTCGACCTTGGTCGGATCCTTGCCCGAGAACGCGCCGCCGCCGTGCGGGGCCGCGCCGCCGTAGGTGTCGACGATGATCTTGCGGCCGGTCACGCCGGCGTCGCCGTCCGGGCCGCCGATCTCGAAGCGACCGGTCGGATTGACCAGCCACTGGGTCTTCTTGGTGATCAGGCCGTCCGGGAAGATCGGCAGGATGTGCGGCTTGATCAGGTCCAGCACGCGCTTGGAGGTCGCGGCCTTGCCGTCGATCTTCTTCTTGTGCTGGTGCGACACGACGATCGACACCACGCGCTGCGGGCGACCATTGCCGTCATATTCGAGCGTCACCTGGCTCTTGGCGTCGGGCTCCAGCTCGTGGAGTTCGCCCGAGTGGCGCAGCTCGGCCAGGCGCTTGAGGACATTGTGGCTGTATTGCAGGGTCGCCGGCATCAGCTCGGGCGTCTCGGTGCTGGCGTAACCGAACATGATGCCCTGGTCGCCCGCGCCCTCGTCCTTCTTGTCGGTGGCGTCCACGCCTTGGGCGATGTGCGCCGACTGGCCATGCAGGTAGTTGGCGTACTTCGCCTTCTGCCAGTGGAAGCCCTTCTGCTCGTAGCCGATGTCCTTGATCGCCTCGCGGACCTTCGGCTCCAGCGAGCCGAGGATGTCCTTGGTCAGCTGCTTGTTGGCCTTCTTGTCGCCGCCGGGCTTGCCGGCGCGAACTTCGCCCGCCAGGACGATGCGGTTGGTCGTCACCAGGGTCTCGCAGGCCACGCGGGCCTCTGGATCCGCGCTCAAGAAGGCGTCGACGACGGTGTCGCTGATGCGATCGGCGACCTTGTCGGGATGGCCTTCGGAAACGCTCTCGCTGGTGAAGATGTAGGACGAACGGGTCAAGAGACAGCTCCGGCCATGGGAGGCGCGCGCACGAACGCGCGCCATTTGGGCGTTCAGTTAGACCGGAAGCATATAAAGATATGTTTATGCGGGCAAGCGAACGTGAAGATCGTGACGATCAATCGCCCTCGCCAAGCTCTTCCTCGTCGGCCATCGAGCGGACCAGCTCCAGAATCCGTCTACGGACCTTCGCTCGCGTGATCCTGGGAAACTGGGCCGCCAGCTCCAGGCCCTCGGACGTCATCAGGAAATCGTGGACGAACGGCTCCCCCGCGTCCGACACGCCGTCAGCCGTCGCCTCGAGGCCCTCGAAGAAGTACGCGACCGACGCCTGCAGGCTCTTGGCGATCTCATAGAGCTTGCTGGCGCTGACCCGGTTGGCGCCGCGCTCGTACTTCTGGATCTGCTGAAAGGTCAGGCCCAGATCCTCGGCCAGACGCTCCTGGCTCACGCCCAGAATCTTCCGGCGCATTCGGATGCGCGCACCGACGTGCAGGTCCACCGGATTGGGATGGCGTTCGGCGCCCGACAAATGGCTCATGCCCAAGCTTGATAGCTGAAATTGCGGTTTTAATTCAGCGCGAGTCTTTCCTCGGCGCAATAGTCCACAAGGATTTACCTGCTCTCAGGCGAACCGACGCAACCATAGATATCAGTAGAAGCGCCCAAAACGGTGCGTCACCGAAGTTATCGAAGGGCGTCACCTGGCCGCGGCCTGGTATTTGCGCATCGATAACGCCACGTTGTCCTAGATCGAGGCGTGCGCGACCCACAACTCGACCATCTGGCCCAATGACAGCGCTGACACCGGTCGGCGTGGCGCGTAAAATGGGTTTCGCATGCTCGATCGCGCGGTAACTGGCGAGATTCAGGTGCTGAAGTGGGCCAGACGTGACGCCGAACCACGCGTCGTTCGAGACGTTGATCAGTACCCGCACATCCTTGTTTTTCCTGGCCAATCCAGGAAACAGGCTTTCGTAGCAGATCAGGGGCTGGGTCAGCAGGTTGGGCGCGACCCGAAGCGGCGCGGGCCTGGGCCCCGTGGCGAAACCGTCGCCCAGATGGGCCAGACTCTTGAACCCAATTTGGGTAAGAAACGCCTCGGCGGGCAAGTATTCGCCGAACGGCACCAGCCGATGCTTGTCGTAGACGCCGACGACCTCGAGGTCGATCGCCGTTCGGCGCAGGGCGATCAGGCTGTTGTAGTAGACAGGCTTGTCGATCGGACCTTCATAGCGGTAGCCGCCGATCAGCAGTGTCTGACCCGGCCGGACGCTGTCCAGAATGGCCTGGCGCACCCAGGTCCCCGGCGCGAGATAGTCGTTGATCGCGGCGGGCAGTGCGCCCTCGGGCCAGATCACCAGGTCGGCCGGCTTGCCCGCGTAGGGCTGAGCCGTCAGCGACACATAGGCGCGGACGATCTGGGCGAAACGCGCGGCGTCCCACTTGGCGTCCTGCTGGATGTCGGCCTGCACGATCCGAACGGAGACGGGCGGCTCGTCAAGAAGCGGTCCGCGCAACGCCGCCGCGCCATGGACGTAAAGCCCAGCCAAGCCAGCCGCCGCCGAGGCCAGGGCGACGCGCCCGCCTCGGCCCTCGCGCCAAACAGCGGGAGCGGCGGCGATCGCGAGGGTGATCCAGGTCAGGCCATAGGCGCCAACAAGGGCCGCGGCCTGAGACGGCATAGAGCCCGCGCGCCAGGTCTCGCCCGGAAGGTTCCAGGGAAAGCCGGTCAAGACATGGCCCCGCGCCCACTCCAGCGCCGCGAAGGCGCCGGCGAAGGTCAGCACTCGCCAGACGCCCGCGGGACGCGCGACCCGGTAGAGCAGCCCCGCCAGCCCCCAGAACAGCGCCAGGCCGGCGGCCATGGCGGCGATCGCGAACGGCGCCATCCAGCCCTGGTTGGCGGCGTCGACCAGGAAGGCCTCGCCGATCCACCATGTGCCGAGCCCGAAATAACCGACGCCCGCCAGCCAGCCGCGCCAGAACGCCGAGCGCAGGGGCTTCGTCTCGGACGCGGTGTCCAGCAGATGAAGAAGCACGGCATAGCCCAGCAGTCCGGGCAACAGGCCGAAGGGCGGATGGGCGAGCGCCGCGGCCAGGCCCGCGACCAGGGCCAGCAACGGTCCGCTCCAGGGGCGCTGGCGCAAGCGACTCCAGGCGGTCACGAAGCGCCGACGTCCTCGGAGA
>CAKZJK010000583.1 GCA_936942565.1 uncultured Caulobacter sp.
ACTTTCGGCTTCGCCAGCCTTCGCCATCGGAGCCGTCCGTCGGAATGGGTCCTGGGCACAAGGCCCAGGAAGGCGGGAGCTCTTCGCTTCCCTAGATTTTCTCGCCCCCCTGTCGGCTCCCGCGCCAGCGCCGCGTCCTTGAGGCAAGATCGCACGCGCAAGGAGACGCTCATGCCCCTCGACACCGCCCCCTACCCCGCTGAAGACCGCGACCTCGTTCTGGAGCGGATCATCGATGTCCCGCGCGAGACGCTCTACCGCTGCTGGACGACGCCCGAACTGCTGACCCAATGGTTCTGCCCCAAGCCCTGGTACGTCTCGGATGTGCGCCAGGACATCCGCACGGGCGGCAACAGCTACCTCGTCATGAACGGCCCGAACGGCGAGCGCATGCCGCAGCCTGGCGTCTATCTGGAGGTCGTGCCGAACGAGAAGCTGGTCTTCACCGACGCCTTCACCGAGACCTGGAAGCCCTCGGACAAGCCGTTCATGGTCGGGATCGTCACCTTCGAGGACCTCGGCGGCGGCAAGACCCGCTACCGCGCCATGGCCCGCCACTGGACGCTCGAGGACCGCGACAACCACGAGAAGATGGGCTTCCACGAAGGCTGGGGCGTGGCGACGGATCAGCTGGAGGCGCTGGCCAAGACGCTGTGAACATTTGGCCTCGCCGATTCCCTTCCTCGTCATCCCGGAAGCCTCGTAGAGGCTATCCGGGACCCAGGGTGGACGGAGCTCGGTGCGAGCCGCCCCTGGGTCCCGGCTCTACGGCTCGCTACGCGATCTTCCGGCCGGGATGACGAAGGATGAATAGCCGTCGACCTACCCGCACCGCGTCCATCGCCCGGCATCCAGGTGCAGATGGTCGGCGTGGGCGGCGTTGTAGTCGGGGCTCAGCACCACGCCGAACACCCGGCAGGCGCCGTCTCGGACCCCGCGCATGAAGCGGCCCTCCTCGGTATCGCGGCGGAAATCGCGGACCACGGTGATCCTGCGGCCGTCGGCCAGGCGGACGCCGGCGATGTCGAGGGCGTTGGCGCGGGCGTGCTCGCTGGGCCGCTCGCCGGGCCGGCCGTAGATCGTGCGGCAGGCGTAGGTCCCGAGGTGGTCGATCCGGACCACCGGCTGGCCCAGCCGCTCCCGCGCCGCCGGCGCCACCACCTGCCGCTCCCACAGGGCGTAGCGCAGGGCCATGGGACAGGTCATGACCGGCGCGGCGGGCGAGAGCTTGCCCGACGCCCGCACCGTGTCTCGGGTCGAGCAGAAACCGTCGTCCTTTTCCGGCTGGTCGACGACGGTCAGCCCGCCTTCGCGCAGCGCCGCGCGGCAGGCGGCGGGGTCCGACGCGATCCGAGACAGCTTGCTCGCCGTCGCCAGGCCGATGGGCTGGTCCAGCGAGAACGGCTTCCACGGCAGGTCCTGGGGCGGGGCGATCCGGTCGACCAGGATCAGCAGCAGCATCCCGGCGATGACCGCCTCCAGGAGGAGCGTCCACAAGCCCGCCAGGGCCAGGATTTCGGGGGAGACCGGTTTCACCTCGGTCCAACGAAGCGGCGGACGCGTCGGTTCAGATGGCAAGCGTCCCACACCCCAATATCCGACCTCCCCGGCGAATGCCGGGGCCCAGATCCATCCGGGGCGGTTGATGTTGACGCGACACCGCGCGGAGTGCGTGGCGAACACGCTCTTGGGCTCGATCTGGATCCCGGCATTCGCCGGGAGGGTCGGTCGGGAAAGCCTCCGCCTCACAACACCCCTTGGCGCGGACAGCGAAAGCGGCCATGTGGCGCGCCATGATCGCCCCCGCCCCGTCCACGCGCCTGATCGACAAGGCCCTGGCCCCGCGCTTCGCCCTGCTGTGCTTGGGCATCTGGTTGAACGCCGCCGACACCCTGGTGACGGCGACGATCATGCCCAGCGTCGCGCGCGACATCGGCGGCCACGCCTATTTCGGCTGGTCTGTGGCGGCCTATCTGACCGGCTCGATCGTCGCCGGGGCGTGCTCGGGCAAGCTGTCGCTGGCCCTGGGTTTGAGACGGGCGACGGCGTTCAGCGGCCTCGTCTACGCGATCGGCTGCGCCATGAGCGCCCTGGCGCCCGAGTTCGTGACCTTCATCCTGGGACGGCTCGTGCAGGGCCTGGGCGCGGGCGCGGTCGTCGCCCTGTGCTACGTCGCCATCACCGCCCTCTTCCCCGAGAGCCTGTGGCCGCGCGTCTATGGCGCCGTGGCGGGCGTCTGGGGCGCGGCGACCCTGCTGGGCCCCACCCTGGGCGGCCTGTTCGCCGCCGCCGGCTTCTGGCGCGGCGCGTTCTGGATGTTCGTGGTCCAGGCCATCGTCTTCATCGGCGCGGTCGTGGTCATGCTGCCGGCGGACAAGGGCGACGTCGCCCGAAGCCGTGTCCCCGTCCCGCAGCTGGCCCTGCTGGTGCTGGCCGTCAGCCTGATCGGCGCGGCCGGCGTCGTCGCCTCGCCCCGGCTGGCGGTGAGCCTCGCCCTCGGCGGCGCGGTCGGCATGGCCGCCATGCTGGCCGTCAACGCCAGGACCCACGATCGCCTGCTGCCAAAGAGCGCCGCCGACCTGTCGACCGCCACCGGCCTTGGCCTGCTGACCATCTTCTCGACCGAGGCGGCGGTGATCGGCTTCACGGTCTACGGCCCCGCCTTCATCCAGGCCCAGCATCAGGCCTCGCCGCTGCTGGCCGGCTATGTGGTCGGCGCCATCGCGGCGGGCTGGACGCTGTGCGCCATCCTGGTCGGCAAGGTGCCGGCCGAGCGCGACGGGCGCTTCGTGCGGACCGGCGTCGTGGTGATCCTGCTCGGCGCCCTGGCCAGCGCCTGGGCGACGCCGCGCGGAACCTTGACGGAGATCGCCCTGGCCCTGACCGTCATGGGCGCGGGCTTTGGCCTCTGCCACGCCTTCATCGCCCGCCGGACCATCGGCGGCGCGCCGGCCGACGAGCATGCGCAGCGAAAGCTCGACGACGACCTGGAGCAGGATTATCAAAGGACGCTTTACTGATGCGGCGTCGTCTGCCTG
>CAKZJK010000584.1 GCA_936942565.1 uncultured Caulobacter sp.
GGGCCGAGGACTTCACCGAGATCCGCTTCGAGGGCGAGGCCCCGGCCGGCCGGATCGTGACCTTCCAGGTTACTGGCCACGATGGCGCGCGGGTGATCGCGGAGCGGGTCTCCTGATCCGGCCAGCGCTGGCCGTCGCCATCCTGCTCGCGAGCCTGACGCTGGCGCCGGCGCGCGCCGAAACGCCGCTTCCGGTCACGTTCAGCGTCATGACCTACAACGTCGAGGGCCTGCCCTGGCCGGTCCGCGCCGGGCGGGGCAAGGCGCTGAAGGCGATCGGCCGCGAGCTGGCGGCCATGCGCGCGGACGGCCGCCAGCCCGACGTCGTCCTGCTCCAGGAAGGCTTTCGCTCCCAGATCTGGGACCTGATCGATGAGAGCGGCTATCCCTATGTGGCGCGCGGGCCCAACAAGGGTCAGCGTGACCCCAACATGCTCGCCGGCCAGAAGCCCGACTTCCGGCGCGTGAAGTACCGTCACAAGGGCGAGGGGCTGGGCAAGTGGGGCTCCAGCGGCCTGTGGGTGCTCAGCGATCACCCGATCAATTGGGTCAAGTCGCACGCCTACCGCTACTGCGCGGGCCTGGACTGCCTGGCGAACAAGGGCGTGATGCTGGTCAGCCTGGATGTCGCCGGCCTGCCGGCGCCAGTCGAGGTCGCCGACACCCATCTGAACTCCAAGGGCGCCTCGGGCGTGCCCCGTCGCCGCGCCACCCAGGCCCATCGCCTGCAGGCCGACGAACTGAAGGGCTTCATGCGGGAGGACCGCACGCCGGGCGCGCCGCTGATCGTCGGCGGCGACTTCAACGTCATGCACTCGCCCGAGCGCTTCAATCACGTCATGGCCGACTATCCGTTCGAGGTGGTCAGCCGCTGGTGCCATCATCGCCCGGGCGCGTGCGACACCCAGATCTCCTATGACGGCGACGCGCCCTGGCTGGACACCCAGGACCTGATCGGTTTCCTGGATGGCGACGAGGTCGCGGTGACGCCGGTCGCGGTCGAGGCGACGTTCGACGGCGCGTCCGAGCCGGTGTTGTCCGACCACGACGGCTACAAGGTGACGTTCAGGCTGACGCCAAAGGGGTAGGTCATGGGCTTAAGCGGCGGGTGCCAGTGCGGCGCGGTGCGGTTCCGGGTCGAGGGCGAACCCGGCCGCGCCTCCATCTGCCATTGCCGCATGTGCCAGAAGGCGTTCGGCGGGCCGTTCGGGGCGCTGGTGACGGTCGACGTGGCGGACCTGACCTGGACGCGCGGCCAGCGGGCGACTTTCCAGAGCTCGGACGCGATCCGGCGGGGCTTTTGCGCCGCCTGCGGTACGCCGCTGACCTTCGAATGGAGCGCCGACAAGATCGACCTGGCTGTCTTCGCCTTCGACGATCCGTCGGCGGTGGAGCCCGTGGTTCAGCTGGCGGTCGAGAGCCGGCCGGCCTGGATGGAGCATCTGGCGGACATGCCGGTCCGGCCGCCGATGGGGCCGAGCGGGGCGGCGGTGTCCCGGCAGCATCCGGATTTCGATACCTAGGTCCTTCTCCCCCTGCGGGAGAAGGTGGCCTGAAGGGCCGGATGAGGGGTTGATAGGCGTGTCGGGTCAGCGCGACCCCTCACCCGACCCGCTGCGCGGGCCACCCTCTCCCGCAGGGGGAGAGGGGGAATCTTCCCCGACAAACCCCGGCAGGCTCCAGCCGTACTTGATCGCGCAGGCCCTCAAGCCGAACGCGGCGGCGAAGCCCGCGACGCCCGCTGGCCAGAACGCCACGCCCGCCAGCTTCAGGACCGCGAACACGCTGGCGCCGAGCAGGGCGGCGGTGATGTAGATCTCGCGGCGGAGCAGCAGGTTCGGCTCCTCGGCCAGCACGTCGCGGATCACGCCGCCGAAGGCGGTGGTGAGCACGCCCATGACCACGGCGCTGAACGGGTGGACGCCGAGACCCAGCGCCTTGGCCGTGCCGACCACGGCGTAGGCGGCCATGCCCAGGGCGTCGAGCCAGAGCAGGGCCCTGAATCGCCAGCCGCGCTTGCCCAGCAGCCAGACGACGGTGGCGGCGGCCAGACAGGCGAGGATGTAGCCGGGGCGCTGCACCCAGAAGACCGGCGCCCCGATCAGCAGGTCGCGCAGCGTCCCGCCGCCCACGCCGGTGATCGCGGCGAAGAATCCGAAGGTGATGATGTCGTGCTTGCGCCGGGCCGCCGCGAGGGCGCCGGTTGCCCCAAAAACGGCCGCCGCGGCGTAGTCGAGCCAGAAAAGCGCTGTTCCCAGCGGGTCAAGTTGCACGTCCATGCCCTTTCCATCGCACGGCTGGACGGCCCGCGCTAACCGTGCGCGGTTAAATCCCGATTTACACTTTCGCCGGGTCGGCTAAAGGGGCGCGGATGAGCGATAAGCCCGATCAGAAAAAAGGCTGGTTCCAACGCCTGACTTCCGGCCTGACCCGGACGTCGCAGGCGATGACCGAGCAGGTCACCGGGGTCTTCACCAAGAAGCCCCTGGACCAGGAACAGCTGGACGCCCTGGAAGAGATGCTGATCGAGGCCGATCTCGGCCCCGAGATCGCCGCCCGCATCACCGACGCCTTCGGCAAGGCGCGCTTTGGCAAGTCTTCGACCGACGACGAGGTCAAGGAAGCCCTGGCCGAACTGATCGCCGCCGAGCTGGCCGACCGCCAGGGCGACTTCGATCCCTTGAGCGGCCCGCGGCCCTATGTGGTGCTGTTCATCGGCGTCAACGGCTCGGGCAAGACCACGACCCTGGGAAAGATCGCCGCCGATCTCACCGAGAAGGGCGCGCGCGTGCTGATCGCGGCCGGCGACACCTTCCGCGCCGCCGCCGTCGAGCAGTTGAAGGTCTGGGCCGACCGGGCCGGGGCCGACTTCATGTCCAAGCCGACGGGCTCCGACGCCGCGGGCCTGGCCTACGAGGCCGTCGAGCGCGCCAAGGCCGAGCACTACGACGTTGTGCTGATCGACACCGCCGGCCGCCTGCAGAACAAGCAGGGCCTGATGGACGAGCTCCTGAAGGTCATCCGTGTCGTGAAGAAGGTCGATCCGGACTATCCGCACGAGACCCTTCTGGTGCTGGACGCCACCGTCGGCCGCAACGCCCTGGCCCAGGAGAAGATCTTCGGCAACCAGGTCGGCGTTTCCGGGATTGTCATGACCAAGCTTGACGGCACCGCGCGCGGCGGGGTGCTGGTGCCGGTGGCTCGCGCCTCCGACAGCCCGATCAAGCTGATCGGGGTGGGCGAGGGGGTCGAGGACCTGCAACCGTTCGACGCCCGCGCCTTCTCGCGCTCCCTCGTCGGCCTGAAGGACTGATCCGTGAGCCAAGCGCCCGTCGAGGCTTCCAAGAAGAATACAGGCTGGGTGCGGACGGTCGTCGACTACGGCGCGGCCATCGCGTTCGGCGTCGCCTATTTCGTCACCAAGGACTTCCAGAAGGCGACCTGGGTGCTGGTCGCCGCCTCGGCCGCCGCCCTGGTGATCGGCTACGCGGTCGAGCGCCGCCTGGCCCTGCTGCCCCTGTTCTTCGGCGGCATGGCCCTGGTGTTCGGCGCCCTGGGCCTGATCTTCCACTCCGACGTCTTCGTGAAGATCAAGGTCACGGTGATCAACCTGGCCCTGGCCGCCTTCCTGCTGGGCGGGACGCTGACGGGTCGCCAGCCGCTGAAGCTCTTGATGGGCGAGGCCCTGCACCTGCCCGACGCTGCCTGGCGGACCCTGACCCTGCGCTATGGCGGTTATTTCGCCCTGGTCGCGGTGTTGAACGAGATCGTCCGCAACACGCAGGACACCGACACCTGGGTGAAGTTCCGCCTGGGCCTGCTGCCGCTGGCCCTGGTGTTCGTGGCGACCCAGATCCCCTTCATGATGAAGCACATGGCCAAGGGCGACGAACCCACGGCGGCCGAACCGCCGGACGCCGGGTTCTAGTTTCAACCGTCCACGGACCGTTGTCGTCAAATCGACGTGTTACGGTGCTAGCGTTCGTCCGTCGGCCGGGAAGGCCGTGCGAGATGGGGACGCGACATGGCCAAGAGTAAGGGCGACAAGGCGATCGGCGGCCTGCTGGAGCGTTCGCCGAGCCATCTTCTGCATCGGGTCCTGCAGCTGGCGCTCGACATCTATGCCGAGGAATGCGGGGAGGCCGGGGTGACCCAGCGCCAGTTCGCCGTCCTCGCCGCCGTGGCCGAGAACGAGGGCGTCACCCAGACGGCCCTGGTCCGCGCCACCGGCATCGACCGTTCGACCCTGGCCGACATGGTCGCCCGGATGATCACCAAGGGCCACCTGGAGCGTCAGCGTTCCAGCGAGGACGCCCGCGCCAACAGCGTTCGCCTGACCGCCGCCGGCCGCGAGGCGCTGGAAGCCGTCCGACCGATGGTGGCCATGGCCGACGCCCGCATTCTTGCCTTGCTCAAGCCCAGCAAGCGCGAGGGTTTCCTGGACCTGCTGGCCGACGTCGCTGGCGCCGAGCTGCACCCGGAAGAGACCGCCCCGAAGTCCAAGAAGGCCAAGGCCGAAAAGGCCGACAAGCCGAAGAAGGACAAGAAGCCGAAGAAGGACAAGGCCGCGAAGAAGGCGGCTTAGCGCCACTCTCTCGCGCTCCGTTTCGCAGCCTTCCTCGCCCCTGTGGCGAGGACCCAGGGTTCGGCTTGGCTCCGACCATGGGACCGTGCGCTGGAGATCGCGGCGCGCGGGCGCCTAGCACATTGCAGGCTGAACTCTGGGTCCTAGGCACAAGGCCTAGGAAGGCCATCGGTGATTGGGACCTGGAGCCCTAAACCAAGATGTTCAGCAGCGAACCGGGCCGCAGGATCTTCTGCGGCTGGGCGTCGGGCTGGACGAACGGCTTTTGCGGGGCCACGCGCTGTTGCGGCTGGGCCTGGGTCTGCAGCTGCACCGTCGAGGGCGCGACCGCCGGACGGGTCGGGGCCGCGTCGGTCAGGGCCGCCTGGAAGAAGGCCGCGCGCGTCGCGGCGCCGGTCTTGGCGGGGACCGACGGGGTTTGCGACGGAACGACGGGCCAGCCGGCGGGGCGGACGTTACTCATGACTCGAAGTCTAGCATGGTTAACGAAAGCTGCGCGAGTATGGTCAACGCAAAGTTAACGCGCCGGGGCCGCGACCTGTGAGCGCACCTTGGCCGTTAAAACTGTCATCCCGGCCGTAGCGTAGCGGAGAGCCGGGACCACTACAGGCGCGGCGCTTCCGGCGGTCCCGGCTCGGCGCGCTTCGCGCTTGGCCGGGATGAC
>CAKZJK010000585.1 GCA_936942565.1 uncultured Caulobacter sp.
CGGCGGATGATCCAGGTCAAATCCGCCGCTCCACCCTTTCCTTAAGTGGCCGCTCCTTAGGGAGCCGGATCCTTGGCCGCCTTAGCCGCAAGCTTGGCCAACACGCGACCGCGGCCCTTGCTGAGCGCGGTGATCACGCCACGGAAGGTGCGGACCTCCTGGTCGGTCAGGCGGGCGCGCGCCAGCGGGACTCGAAGGTTGCGGACCATAGACGGTTTCTTCTCCGGCGGATGGTAGAAGCCCGCCTTGTCCAGTTCGCCTTCGAGATGCTCGTACAGGCCCATCAACGTTGCTTGGTCGGCGGGCTCCTCGACGTTGAGCTCGAACTTCTTCCAGGGCCGGTCGTCCTGGGTCATCTTCCATTCGTAGGCGTTGATCGATACCGCCTGGGCCAGGTTCAAGGACCGGAAGCGCTCGTCGATCGGGATCGAGACGATGGCCTGGCAAAGAGCGATGTCGTGGGTCTCCAGCCCCGCGCGCTCGCCGCCGAACAGCAGGCCGACCTTGCGGTCCAAGGCGACCTCCTCGGCCAGATGGGCGGCGCTCTCGCGCGGCGTATAGACCGGCAGGCGCGTTTCGCGCGGCCGGGCCGTGGTGGCGTAGACCAGCTTCAGGTCGGCGATCGCCGCTTCCAGGCTGTCGAACACCTTGGCGTCGTCCAGCGGCCAGCTGGCGCCCGAGGCGCTGGCCCAGGCGCGCTCTTGCGGCCAGCCGTCGCGCGGCCGCACGAGGCGCAGGTCGTAGAGGCCGAAATTGGCCATCACCCGCGCGACCGAGCCGATGTTCTCGGCCAGCTGGGGCTCGTTCAGGATCACGCAGGGGGGCGCGGGTCGCGCCGAGGCGGACGGATTTTCGTCGGTCATCCGCACCCTTTGCCGCCGACTTCGTGCCCGACGCAAGAGGGGAGCAGCTTAACCGCCACGGCCGCGTTTAGAGAGGATGTCCAGACGCGCCTTCCTGACCGGCCTCGCCGCCCTGCCCTTGCTCGCCGCCTGCGGCGAAAAGCCGATGCTGGGCCAGGAGGAGCCAGCCATGGATCCCAAGGGCCTGCAGAAGGCGATGGAGCCCATCGCCGCCCGCGCCGCGCCAGCCGTGCTCGGCGTGGCGGCCGAGGACCTCGGCACGCGCCAGATCTGGGCCTTCAATGGCGACCGGCCTTTCTTTCTGGGATCGGCCGCCCGAGTTCCGATCCTGGCGGCGGTGATGGCCGACCACGCCGCCGGCCGCCTGGACCCCAACGAGACGATCACGGTGCGCGATGTCGACCTCTCGCCGCCGCCTAGCGCCGTGGCGGACGCCTGGCCCGGCCGAAAGTCCTACACGGTGGCGGCGTTGGAAGACCTGGCGCGAGCTGGCGACAACACGGCGCTGGACCTGCTCGCCAAGCGGATCGGAGGACCTGGCGGCGTCAACGGATTGCTGGACGTACGACAGCTGGAAGGCATCTCGGTCGACCGCTATCGCAGACAGGTCGAGACCGAGGCCGCGGGCCTGGCCTCGTTCCGCGCCGACTGGAGGGGCGAGACCGCCTGGCGACGCGCCCTGACGAGCGTCTCGACCGATGAACGGGCCGCCGCCATCCGCCGGCGCGCGATCGATCAACGCGATACGGCCACGCCCGTGGGCCTCGTCCGGCTTCTGGAAACATTCAACACCCGCGAAGTCTTCGCGACCGCCGAGCCTCGCCTGCTGCTGGGAAAAGACCCCGGCTATCTGGCCGCCGTCCTGCCGGCGGGGGCCAGGATCTGGCAGGCGGCCGGCTCGAACCGCCCCGAGCTGGGCCTTACGCCCGAGAGCCACGCCGTCGCCCTGATCGAGCTGAAGGACGGCCGGCGCATCGCCATGGCGGTCTTTCTGTCCGGCTCCA
>CAKZJK010000586.1 GCA_936942565.1 uncultured Caulobacter sp.
CTCGGCGGCGGGCCCGGGCGGTGGATTCCTGGCGCGAGGCGAGGGTGGCGCGGGCGGTGGCCAGCTGGGCGTCCAGCGACAGCAGCGCCACATAGGAGCGCGCCACGGCGGCGGCGACCGACAGGCGGGCGGCGTCGCGCGCGTCCCGGCTGGCCTGCAGGCTGGCGCGTCCGGCGGCGTCGGCGTCGCGCAGGCGGCCCCAGAGATCGACCTCGTAGGCGACCTGAACCTGGGGCTGGACGGCGACAAGCGTTTCGGGCGTGCCAAAGGCGCTGAGTTCGCGCTCCTTCTGGACGCCGGCAGATGCGTTGACCGACGGCAGCAGCGCGGCGCCGGCCAGGCGGCTCTGCGCCTCGGCTTCGCGCACTCGCGCCTCGGCCGCGCCGAGGTCGGCGTTGTAGGCGAGCGCCGCGGCCACGAGGTCGGATAGGCGCGGGTCTCCGAACGCCTTCCACCAGTCGGCGACGGCGGCGTCCTCGGATATCGGCGCCGAGGCGCGCCAGACGGTCGGGGGCGTGACGGCGGCCGAGGGTGGCGCCGCGGTTCTGGGCCCCGGCGTCGCGCAGGCCGCCAGGGCGCTCAGGCTGACGAGGCCGACCAAGACGCGGCGCATCAGCGGCGGCCCTTGCCGGCGGTGTCGACCTCGGCCTGCACCGACATGCCTGGGCGCAGGCGGGCCAGGTCCGCTTGGCCGGCGTCGAGCACGATGCGGACGGGCAGGCGCTGGGCGATCTTGGTGAAGTTGCCGGTGGCGTTCTGCGGCGGCAGGATGCTGAACTCCGAGCCGGTGGCGGGCGAGACCTGCTCGACCTTGCCGGTGAAGCGCTGGTCGCCCAGCGCGTCGACCGTGACGCTGGCGGGCTGGCCGGGGCTCATGCGACCGGCCTGGCGCTCTTTGAAGTTGGCGATCACCCAGCGCTGGGGCGGCACCAGCGAGACGAGCTGGCTGCCGGCGGTGACCCACTGGCCGTGGCGGACCCCGACCTGGCCCAGCTGGCCATCGGCCGGCGCGGCGACGATGGTGTTGGAAAGATCGATCTCGGCCAGGCGCAGGGCGGCCTTGGCGGCCGCGACGGCGGCCCGCAGGCCCTCGCGCGAAACCCCGACCGAGCGGATGTCCTGGCGGGCGATCTCGCCGCCCGCCTTGGCGGAGGCGAGCGTGGCTTCGGCCGCGCGCAGGGCGGCGCGGGCCTGGTCGCGTTCGCGCAGGGACACCGAGCCGTCGGTCGCCAGCTCGGCGACGCGGGCCATTTCG
>CAKZJK010000587.1 GCA_936942565.1 uncultured Caulobacter sp.
TTTGGCTCATCTATGAGATAGTGGGCGTTGTTGGGGTACTCGCGATACTCGGCGCCGGCGTACTTCTTGCCGACGCGACGCACGTCCTCGACGGGTGTCGTGCGATCTAGGGCGCCGCCCATGACCAGCATCGGCGCGGTGACCTTGCTGGCGTCGACATAGGCGGCCTTGTTGGGGTCCTTGGCGGGATAGGCCAGATCGGCCAGCACCTGTCCGCTGTCGTAGACCATGGTTGCGTAAAGAGCGTCGTGACGCTCGGCGGGCACGGCGTTGGCGACGCCGAACTTGAATCCCGTCTTCCACATCTTACCGGCCTTGGTTTCGGGTTTGCCGGTGAGGACGAGGTTCAGGAAGGTGATCAGCGGCGACAGCTTGGGCTTGCCGCGCGCGTCGGCGGGCGAGGCAGGGGCGAACAGCACGACGCTCGACGCCAGCCCCGCCTCGGCGACCTTTTGGGCGATCAGGCCGCCCATCGAGTGGCCCATGACGATCGGCTTCTTGCCGGTTTCGCGGGTCAGGGTCTGGGCGTGGGCGATCATCTCGGCGACGTAATCGGCCAGGGTCAGGCCGGCGAGGCCCGCGCGCGGACCGTCGACGGTCCGCACCGCCGCCCGGATGGTCGGCGTCTCGACGCGATAGCCCTCGGCGCGCAGCCGTCCGGCCACGACGCCCCAGACGTCGCCGCCGCAGCCGTAGCCGTGAATCAACAGAACTGTTTCCACCACCGTTCTCCCCCGCGCGACAGGCCCGGAAATCAGGCCTTCCGCGCGAACCCCGCGAACGCGGCGACGACTGCTTCGTAGACGCCGCGCTTGAAAGGTACGATCAGTTCGGGTGCTTCGTCGAGCCTACCCCATCGCCAAGCGTCGAACTCGACGTGTTCGTCCGCCGTAAGATCGATCTCGGCCTCGTCTCCGGTGAAGCGATAGGCGAACCAGACCTGCTTTTGACCGCGCCAACCGCGCGAGGACTTGGGGTCGGCCAGAACCTCGGGCGGAAAGTCGTAGGTGATCCAGCCGGGCGTCCGCCCGAGCGGTTCGACGGACGTCACGCCCGTCTCCTCGGCCAGTTCGCGGAGGGCGGCGGCCTCGAGGTCCTCGCCCTCGTCGACGCCGCCCTGCGGGAATTGCCAGTCGTAGGGCGGCGCCTGTTTGTGACGACGCCCCAGCCAGACGCGACCATCCGAATGAAACAGGACGACGCCGACGTTTGGACGGTGCTGGGGATAGTCAGGCTCTGAACTCATGAGAGCCTTATCCCACAAGGCTTAGAGCCTGTCCGCTTCAAATGGCGACATTTGAAGCGGGTAAACAGGCTCTAAATCAAACATTTAGAGCGTGATAACCGCCGAAACCGCTCACACTTTCGGCTATCACGCTCTAGCGATGGGCGAGCGCCGAGGCCGGCGCCAGCTGCAGGCCGCGCGCCTGCAGGCCAGCGGCCCAAAGGCGGACCTGATTGATGGTCACCGGATAGGCGAAGCCCGAGCCCAGCGACTGGCCGCGAGCGGAGGCGCCGTTCTCCAGGGCGCGGAGCTGGGCGTCGATCGCGCTGGCCGACAGCTCGTCGTCGATCACCCGGTCGGCCGAGGCGCGCGGGATCGGACCCGCGCGGCGGGCGGCGAGACCGTCGTCCACGAAGGCCAGGCCTCGAGCTTTCAGCACGGCGTTGAAGGTCGCCATCGCCTGGTCGTTGTCGACGAAGCGCGCGCCCAGATAGTTGGACAGGCCGAAATAGCCGGTGGCGCGCGACATCAGCCATTCCAGCTTGCGGACGGTGTCCTCGGGCCGGTTCGCGGCGATCAGGGTGTAGGGGCCCGGATCGTTGGCCGGATAGTCGGCCGGCTCCATCGGGGTCTCCAGCAGAACCTCGTGGCCGTGTTCGCGGGCCAGATCGATCCAGCCCTGCAGGCCTTCGGCGTAGGGCGCGAAGGACAGGGTGATCTCCGCGGGGAGGGTCTCGATCGCCGCGCGGGTGGTCTGGGCGTTGAGGCCAAGGCCGCCGATCACGACCGAGACCTTGGGCCGGCCGTTCGGCGTGAACGGGCGCGCGTAGGCGTCGGCGGCGGTGCGGCCGTCGGCGGCGATGATCGGCAGCGGCGCTCCCCCGGGGCCCGGCGCGGTCAGGCCGGCGATCGGCGCCTGAGGCAGGCCAGGGCCCTGCTGCACGGGCGGCGCGGGCTGCTCGCCCTCGAAGGCCGGCTTTTCGCCCTCCTCGGCGCTGTCGGCCGGGAACGGCGCGCGCGAGAGCCGCAGCTCTGCGGGCTTCAGCGGCGCCTCGTGCGGGGCCTCGGGCGTCAGCGCCTCGCGCCAGCCGTCGGGCGCGTTCTTGGTGGCGCCGATCTTGGTCAGTTCCAGTCGGACGACTGGGTTGCCCGCGTGCGGATCGCTGGTCACCAAGACAAGGGTCGCCAGCGAGGCCAGGAACAGGCAGGCCGCGCCGCCGGCGCCGATGTAGGGGTTGGCCAGGGCCGCGCCGAGCTTTCCACGCATGGCGGCCGCGCCGCCGGACGCGGGCGCGGCGGCGGCGTAGGCGGGCTTGCGGGAAAACGTGACGGCCATCGCCTCGCAGGCTAAGCGCAAGGGCCGAAGAGATGGTTAACAAGGCGTCGCCAGCGGGCGTGTCCCGCGCGGCGCGACGCCGCATGGCGTCCAAGAAAAACGCCGCCTGGCGCGGGGCTAGGCGGCGTTTCCTTCGGAGGAATCGAGGCGAGGCCTACTTTTTCTCGGTCGCGGGCGCCTTGCCCGCCGCGGCGGCCGCCTTGGCGGTCACTTCGGCGATCTTGGCGGCCGGCTTGGGCAGCTTGGGCGTATTGGCGACGCCGCCGGCCTTCAGCACGGCCAGGGCGCGCTCCAGCTGGAAGTCGCCCTTCTTGTCGTCGAAGCCCGTGGGCGGCGCCTCGGCCGGCGCGTGCGGCGCGATCCGGGTCTTGCCCTCGTCGGCGTTCAGCGCGTTCTTGAAGCTGGCCTCGCTGAACCAGACGCGGTTGGCGATGTCCTGGGCCTGATCGCGGGTCTGGGCGACCTCGAGGTCCGGGGCGATGCCGGTCTTCTGGATCGAGCGACCCGAGGGCGTGAAGTAGCGCGCGGTCGTCAGCTTCAGAGCGCCGTCGGCGCCGCCGCGCAGCGGGATCACGGTCTGCACCGAACCCTTGCCGAAGCTGGTCAGGCCGACCAGCTCGGCGCGGTGACGGTCCTGCAGGGCGCCGGCGACGATTTCCGCCGCCGAGGCCGAGCCCTGGTTGATCAGCACCACCACGGGCAGGCCGTTCAGCACGTCGCCGGGCTTGGCGTTGTAGCGCTGGATGTTGCGCGGGTCGCGGCCGCGCTGGCTGACCACCTCGCCGCCGTCCAGGAAGACGTCGGCCACGCCGACCGCCTGGTCCAGCAGACCGCCCGGATTGTTGCGAAGGTCCAGGATCAGGCCCTTCATCTTCGGGTTCTTGGACTTCAGGTCGTTGATCGAGGCGGTCAGGGCCTCGGTGGCCTTTTCATTGAAGCCCGGCAGGCGGACATAGCCATAGTCGCCTTCCATGCGGGCGATGGCGGCCTTGGGCTTGATGATCTCGCGGACCAGCTTGACGTCGAACGGGTCGTTCTTGTCGCGGGCGATGGTCAGGGTCACGGCCTCGCCAGCCTGACCGCGCATCTGCTTGACCGCTTCGTTGACGGTCAGGCCAAGAACGCTCTGGCCGTTGACGGCGGTGATGTAGTCGCCGGCCTGCACGCCCGCGCGCGCGGCGGGGGTGCCGTCCATCGGCGAGATCACCTTGACCACGCCGTCCTCGCTGGTGACCTCCAGGCCGAGGCCCCCGTATTCACCGCGGGTGGTGTCCTGCATGTCCTCGTAGCTGTCGGGCGACAGGTAGCCCGAGTGCGGGTCCAGGCTGGTCAGCATGCCGTCCAGCGCCGCCTCGATCAGCTTCTTGTCGTCGACCTCGGTGACGTACTGGTCCTCGACCGTGCCCAGCACGTCGCCGAACAGTTCCAGCAGCTTGTAGGTTTGTGTCTTGGGCGCGTTGTTCGCCTGGGCGATGGGGCTGATATAGGCCATGGTCCCCGCGCCGAGGACGAAGGCGGAAACGCCGATGAGCAGATACTTGCGCATTAAGGCCCAGAAGGCTCCCTGGCGACGCGCGGCGTCGCGAACAATTATAGCCCCGTCCAACCCGATTTCGCGGCTGTCCGAAGACAGTCACATTACCGAAAAAGCCGCTTATCGCGACTCCTGTTTGAACCAACGTTCCGGATCGGCCGGTTCGCCGTTCTCCCGTACTTCCATGTAGAGCTCCGGATCGGAGGATACATGGTCTGGCATCTTTCCGATCGGGGCGCCCGCCGCGACAGATTGTCCGGGCGCGGCGGTGATCTGGTCGAGGCCGGCCAGGACGACGTGGTAGGCGCCTTGCGCCCGTAAAATAATCACCGCCCCCCAACCGTTCAGCGCGCCGGCGTACTCCACGGTTCCAGCGACGGGCGAGGCGACGGAAAGGCCCTTGCCGATCCGCAGGGTCAGGCCCGGCGCCTTGCCGCCGGCCGGCATCTCCTGGCCAAAGCGGCGAACGATCGCGCCCGGGGCCGGCGGGCGCAGGACCAGCGGCCCGGTCGCCGCCGAGCGACCCAGGCCATCGCTGAGCGCGCCGAGCGTCCGCAGCTCGGTCTCCTGGGCCAGGGCCTCTTGCGCGTAGGCGCGCTCCAGCTGTGTCTTCTCGATGATCAGCCGCTCGATCTCGCCCTTGCGATCGGCCACCACGCTTTCGGCGGTGAAGAGCTCGGCCGAGGCGGCGGCGGCTTCGCGGCGCAGGGTCCCGACCGCGGTGGCCTGACGGGCGTAGGCTTGCGCCCGATGTTGCAGGTCGGGCGTCATGGCGCGGATCAGGATGGCGGCGCGCACCGCGTCGCGGGCGTTGTCCGGCGAGACCAGCAGGGCGGGCGGCGGATCGCGGCGGAACAGCTGCAGCGCCGACAGCAACCGCGCCAGCCTTTGCCGGTTGAGGCCAAGGTCGGCGAGGATCGCGCGTTCACGGGCGTTCAGCGCCTCGAGCCGCGCGCGCTTGGCGTCGACGTCCGCGCCGGCGGCGACACGGGCGTGGTCGAGGCGGTCGAGCTCGGCGCGCAGGTCCTCGATCTCGCGTCGGGTGTCGGCGGCGTTCTGGCGGTCCTTGGCGCGCTGCTCCAGGGCGGCGCGGTCGACGCTCTGCCAGGCGATCCCAGCCGTGGGAACGGCGAGGGCCAGGGCGGCGACGGCGAGGACAAGACGCGAGGGACGGCGAAGCATCCCGGCCTTGATACAGCTAATCGCGGTGATAGGGCGAGCCCGACAGGATGGTCGCGGCGCGATAGATCTGTTCGGCCAGCATGGCGCGAGCCAGGGCGTGCGGCCAGGTCTGCGGTCCAAAGGCCATGGTCTCGTTCGCGCCGGACAGGATCGAGGGATCCAGGCCATCGGCGCCGCCGATCAGGAAGACCACGCGGCGGGTTCCGTCGTCGCGCAGCCTGGCCAGATGATCGGCGAAGTCGCGGCTTTTGCGAACCTTGCCATGCTCGTCGCAGGCGATGACGTGGGCGCCCTCGAGGTGCGGACGCAGCACCTCGGCCTCGGCGGCCTTGCCGGGCTTCCGGGCCTCGACCTCGACGACCTCGACCGGTCCCAGCGCCAGGGCGCGGCCGGACGCCGTGGCGCGGGACGCATAGTCCAGCGCCAGCTGCGCCTCGACCATCCGGCCGAGTTTTCCGACGGTGAGGATGGTGATCTTCATGAGCGGAAGCGTGGCGGCCGAAAGTATGAGCGGCTTCGGCGCCCGCCACGCGCCAAGCCAGAAAGCCGCCTCAAGGCCGCCGCGTCTTCACGAGGCGGCGGCCGAGCGGGATCGGGAAAATCAGTTCGCGGCCGTGCGGTGCGGGGCGTCGACCGCCCAGATCTTCTCGATGTTGTAGAAGCTGCGCACCTCGGGACGGAACAGGTGGACCACGACGTCGCCGGCGTCGATCAGCACCCAGTCGCAGTGCGGCAGGCCTTCGACCTTCGCCTTGCCGTAGCCATTTTCCTTCAGCGCCCGCAGCAGGTGATCGGCCAGCGCGCCGACGTGACGGTGCGATCGGCCCGAGGCCACGATCAGGCTGTCGGCGACCGAGCTCTTGTCCGTCAGGTCGATGTGGACGATGTCCTGGGCCTTGTCGTCGTCCAGGCGCTCCAGGATCAGGCGCTCCAGCGCCTTGAGATCGAGCGGGAGACTCAGGCCCGGGGATTCAGTCGAGGATTCGGCTCCAGCCGTTCCCTCGTGCGCACTAAGCGCGGGGTCGCTACGCAGCGTATTGCTCCTTATGGGGTCGCTGTGGATAGCTTCCATAGCACGGAATTGGGCGAAAAGAGAGAGGCCGCGTTCACGAAGGCCGATTTGCCCGTTCGCGCCGCGCCGGAGCTAGCGGCCGAGCTTGCCCGTTTGCCGGGCCCGAAGCGCGGTCGAGGACGCGAAATTCAGCGGTCCGGTCAGGTAGACCCAGGCCGGCGCGGTGGCGTCCGGCAGGCGCGCCGCGGCGCTGGC
>CAKZJK010000588.1 GCA_936942565.1 uncultured Caulobacter sp.
TCGTCACCCACGATCAGGAAGAGGCGCTGGAGCTGGCCGACCGGGTCGCGATCCTGAACCAGGGCCGGATCGAGCAGATCGGCACGCCTGACCAGGTGCACGACCAGCCTGCCTCGGCGTTCGTCTGCGGCTTTGTCGGCGAGGCCAACAGTTTCGCCGGTCAAGTCAGGGGCGGCGGGTTCAGCGCGGGCGCCTTGGCGCTTCCGGCGTCCGGCGTCCCCGACGGCGCGGCCACGGCTTACGTACGGCCGCACGATTTCGTGCTGGACGAGGGAGGCTTTGAAGTGCGCGTCGATCGGGCGCGGGTGCAGGGCGCTCTGACCACGGTGTACGCCACCACGGCGGACGGTCGCCAGATCGAGATCAGCGCCTCGCGGGCCGAAGCCGCCCGCTTCCAGGGCGCCGTTCGTGTCGCCGCCCGAAAGGCGCACGTCTACGCCGCTTAAAAAACCCGGTTTGGTGAATGCTGCGCTGGTCGCAGACGAAATATCAAGGCTTACGGTACAGTCTCTCGCCGACTCGGCAGGAGTTTGAAGGTCGTATGTCCATGGTCGAGCCCTCGGGCGCGGAGCGTCGCGCGCATCCTCGGATGCCGGCGGCGCGCAAAATCTACATCGTTGACGATCCGCGTTCGTGGAAGTGCTCGCTGCTGGACATCGCCGAGCGTGGCGCGCGTCTGTCGACGGCCGGCATCACGCCGCCGCCGGACCGCTTCATCTTCGTCGACGCCGGCGGTCGCCGCGTGCATTTGGCCGAGGTCGTCTGGCGCTCGTCGGTCGAGGCTGGCGTGCAGTTCCTGGAAACCGGCCGCATCGGGCCGCGCGCCGGCGGCGCCGCCGGCGCGCTGGATATCGCTCGACGCTTCGCCGCCACGCTTCCGGCTTGATGTCTGGCGGCGGCTAGGCCGCCGCCACGGCTATTGCTGCTGTTGTTGCTGCTGCTGGTGCATGTCCTCGCGGACAGCGCTCGGCCGACGCCGGCCGCCGGCGAAGTTCGGCCGCGCCATGCGCAGGAATTCCGGCTCGGCCATCGCCGCGCGCGCTCGGCGGACGCTGACGCCGACCGCGAGCTGGCTCTCGGCGTCGCCCTTGTAGACCCCGCGAGAGGGCGTCACGTCGCTATAGTCGCGCCCGACGGCCACGGCCACGTGCCGCTCGCCGGACATCATGTTGTTGGTGGGGTCGAAACCAACCCAGCGCAGGCTGGGAAGGAACACCTCGACCCAGGCGTGGGTGGCGTCGGGATCCGAACGGTCGCCAGCGTCCCGGTCGGTGAACAGATAACCAGAGACATAGCGCGCGGGCACGCCCCAACCTCGGCAGACCGCCAGCATGATGTGGGCGAAGTCCTGGCAGACGCCCCGGCCGGCGCTCAATGCCAGATCGATCGGGCTGTCGGCGTCGGTCACGCCCGGCTGGTATTCGAAAGCGCTGTAGATGGTCTCCGACAGCGTACGCACCGCCGTCAGCGGGTCCTTTCGCTTCAGAGTATCCAGGTCATGCTCGTCGATGAAGGTCTGCAGGGCCTCGGTCGTCTGCGCGAACCCGTGTGGACGCAGGAAGTCGAAGCACTCGCCTCGCACGAACTCGCTGCGCATCCGATCCCACTCGCCCATGTCCAGATGGTCGGGGCGTTCGGCGGGGGGCTCGGTCTCGACGGCCGAGCGGGCCACGATGGTCAGGTTGTCGTGCGGCTGGGGCACATCGAAATGGTAGACGGCGTTGCCGAAGCTGTCGGCGTAGGAGAACACCTGGGCGGCCGGCTCCAGGTCCAGCTCGAAGCTGACCAGCCGTTGGCGGGCCGTCTTCTGGGGCTGCATCCACAGCTCCATCAGGCTTTCCCGCACGGGGCGCTCATAGTGGTACTGGGTGACGTGGCGGATTTCGAGCAACACGGGCGGAATTCCTTAGTTGGTCGCGTGACTGGCGCCGAAACCGCGGACACGTTCGGCTGTCACGCTCCTAGGCCGGCAGGCGCATTTCGAGGGGGTAGGCCACGAAGGTCTCGTAGATCGCTTCGTGGATGCGGGCGCACTCATTGACCACGGTGGTCAGCAGCGGGCCGGCGCCGACGGCCTTCAGCTCATCGACATCGGCGTACTGCAGACGCGCCTTCAGCCGGCCCGCCAGGCGTTCGGGACCGGCGCGCTCGCCGGCCGAGACGCTGCGGGTGAGCGCGGTGAGGTGCTGCTCGATCTGGGCGGTGGCGAAACGGATAGAGCGCGGGAAGTCCTCGTCGAAGACCAGGAACTCCAGGATGTGTCGAGGCTCGATCTCGGCGGTGTAGACGCGCAGATAGGGCTCCAGGGCGCAGGCCATGCGCAGCACGCTAACCAGGGCCACGTGGTCGTCCAGACGGCCATGGCGCGGAGAATCGGTGAAACAGACCTCCAGCAGGCGCGAGACCAGCTGGGCGCGCTCCATGTAGATGCCCAGCATCATGAAGCGCCAGCTCTCGCCGTGGCTCATGGTGGTGTCGGCGGCGCCCTTGAACAGGTGAAGGTCGGCGATCACGTCGTGCAGGAAGGTCGACGAGCTGTCCGAGAACTCCTTGGCCGCCCGGCTGTCGGTGACCTTCAGGTAGAGCAGGTTGAGCCGCTCCCAGGTCTCGGTCGTGATCTGGTCGCGAACCTGGCGGGCGTTTTCGCGGGCGCGCGCCAGGGACGAGACGACCGAGTTTTGATCCTGGCGGTCCAGGACCAGCTTCTGGGCGGCCTCGAAGGAGGCGACGCCCGCGCCGTCGCCCGGCTCGCCGACGGCCGCCATGGCGATCCAGACCGCGTGGGCGCCGGCGTCCGTCTGGTCCAGCGTGGCGTTCAGCATCACGCTGGACAGGCGCGAGAGATGCTCGGCGCGTTCGATGTATCGGCCCAGCCAATAGAGGCTGTCGGCGACCCGGGCGAGCATCATGCGAGCGACCCCTTGCTCAAAAACAGAGCGAGCATCATGGGCGGGCGCTCCCGTTGGCGGGGCCGTGGTCTTCGGCAAGGACCCAGGTGTCCTTCGACCCGCCGCCCTGGCTGGAATTGACCACGAGGGACCCGCGCTTGAGCGCCACGCGGGTGAGGGCGCCGGGCGTGACGATCGTCTTCTCGCCCGAGAGGATGAAGGGCCGCAGGTCGACGTGGCGCGGCTCGATCCGCCCATCGACCAGGCAGGGCGCGGTCGAGAGTTGGATGGTCGGCTGGGCGATGTAGTTCTCCGGATCGGCCTTGATCGCGTCGGCGAAGGCGTCGCGCTCTGACTGGCTGGCGTGCGGACCCACCAGCATGCCGTAACCCCCGGACGCGCCGACGGCCTTGACCACCAGCTTGTCGAGATTGGCCAGCACGTGCTGCAACTGACGCGGCTCGCGGCAGAGGAACGTCTCGATATTGGGTAGGATGGCGTCCTCGCCCAGGTAGTAGCGGATGATGTCGGGGACGTAAGCGTAGACGGCCTTGTCGTCGGCGACGCCGGTGCCCGGCGCGTTGCAGATCACCACGTTGCCGGCCCGATAGGCGTTGAACAGGCCCGCGGCGCCGAGCGAGGAGTCGCGCCGGAAGGTCAGCGGATCGATGAAGTCGTCGTCCACCCGACGATAGATCACGTCCACCCGGCGCAAGCCGGTCGTGGTGCGCATGTAGACCATGTTCTCGTGGACCACGAGGTCGCGGCCCTCGACCAGCGGCACGCCCATCAAGCGGGCAAGGTAGGCGTGCTCGTAATAGGCGCTGTTGTAGACGCCGGGCGTCAGCACCACGACCTGGGGGTTCGAGCGCCAGTCGGCGGTCATGCTCTTCAGCGTGGCCAGTAGCAGGTCGGGATAGCGTTCGACGGGGCGGACCCCAGCGGCGCGATAGGTGCCTGGGAAGGTCCGCTTGGCCGCGTCGCGGTTGGCCAGCATGTAGGACACGCCGGACGGGACGCGCAGATTGTCCTCCAGCACCGCGAACTGTCCGTCCTGGCAGCGGATCAGGTCGCTGCCGCACACATTGGCGTAGGCCTTGTGCGGCACGTAGAGGTGCTGCATCTCGCGCCGATACGAGGGCGCGCCCAGCACCAGCTCGCGCGGCACCACCCCGTCCATCAGGATCTGCTGATCGCCATAGATGTCGTCGAGGAAGAGGTTCAACGCGCGCAGGCGTTGGGTGAGGCCCGCCTCGATGCGAGCCCACTCGGCGGCCGGGATGATGCGCGGGAAGAGGTCGGTCGGGATGATCCGCTCGGTGGTGTTCTCGGCGCCGTATACGGTGAAGGTGATGCCCTGCAGCAAGAAGGACCGCTCGAGCGTGCGCTGGCGGCCAGCCAGCTCCTCGGCGCCCAGGGTCGACATCCGCGCGTGCAGCGGATCGTAGTGGGGACGCACGTCGCCTTCGGCCGTGAACATCTCGTCGTAGGCGACGCCGGGAAGATAGGCGGCCTCCGTCATCGGCAGGGGCGGGGCTTCCGCCAAGGTCTGGGTGATGCCCGCCATGCTCTTTTCCAAGCCCATTTTCCGCCTTGAGACCGTCTTCGTCTTGGACGCGGCGCCGAGGCGACCCGCTGGACGACTCTAGAGCGTGCCGGCGAGGAAGGTCGAGGGATTTGGTCCGCGCCGCGCCTTTGCGCACGAGTGCCTAGCATTTGGGCGCCGG
>CAKZJK010000589.1 GCA_936942565.1 uncultured Caulobacter sp.
GTATCTACAAACTCACATTCCGGACGGATGTCCGGCGCTCCGCGTCCCTTTCCATCCCTTCAGCGGCAAGCCGCGTGAGGCGGCGGAGGTGTGTGCGGTCTAGAGCGCCCCCTCGGCCCGATCACCCCCGCTTATTGTCCGGATCGTCCCCTTACGTCAAAGAACGACGTTCGGCAGGTTCCCGCGCTCAATCGGAGATGGAGATCCTCATGAAGAAGTATGTGATCGAACGCGAGATTCCTGGCGTCGACCAAATGGACGCCGAGCAGCTGAAGGGCGCGGCGGCGACGTCGAACGCCGCCCTCGCCAAGCTGGCCCCCCGCGTCCAGTGGGTCGAGTCGTTCGTGACCAAGGACAAGACCTTCTGCGTGTACCTCGCGGAGGACGAGTCGGTGATCCGTGAACACGCGGCGCTGAGCGGCTTCCCCGCTTCGCGGATCACCGAGGTGGCGGGCGTCATCAGTCCCGTGACGGCGGGCTGACGTCCGTGGCGGAGCCCCGACCCCCTGCGGGGCTCCGCATCCGACTTGAGGCCCGGGAGGCCAAGCGATGCTCGATGTGACTGTGGTGGTGCTGGACGACGGCCTGGCCTCGACGGCGGTGATGCCGATGGAGATCTTCCATTGCGCGGGCAGGCTGTGGAACGAGCTGATGGGCCAGACGACCGAGCCGGCCTTTCGGGTGCGGGTGGTCTCGCCCCGCGGCGCTCCGGCCAGAAGTCCGTATGGCCTGATGCTGGGACCGCAGGACTCGATCGACGCGGTCGAGCGCACCGACATCGTCATCGTGCCGACCTCGGGCCTGGAGCTGGACGAGAAACTGATCGAGAACAGCGCGCTCCTGCCCTGGTTGCGTCGCCTTCACGCCCAGGGCGCGCACGTGGCCGGCGTCTGCATGGGCGCGGCCTATCTGGCCGAGGCGGGCCTGCTGGATGGCCGGGTGGCCACCACCCACTGGGCCGTCGCCGACCAGCTGGCCGCGCGCTGGCCCAAGGTGCGCTGGCGGCCCGAGCTGTTCGTCACCGAGGACAGCCGGGTGCTGTGCAGCGGCGGCGTCTGCGCCTCGATGGATATCAGCCTGCACCTGGTCGAGAAGTTCTGCGGCCACGCCGTGGCCCTGCAGACCGCCAAGGCGCTGCTGCTGCCGATGCCGCGCATGCACCAGTCCGGCTACGCCATGCTGCCGGTGTCCAAGGCCCACGCCGACGAGCGCATCCGGGCGATCGAGAGCTTCCTGCAGGCCAACTTCCGCCACGACGTTTCGGTCGCGACCCTGGCCGACCAGGCCGGGATGGGCGCGCGCACCTTCACCCGCCGCTTCAAGGCGGCGACCGGGCGGCTGCCGGCCGACTACCTTCAGGCCCTGCGGATGGAGGCGGCCAAGGCCATGCTGGAGCGCGGCGCCGAACCGGTGCAGACGATCAGCGCGGCGGTCGGCTATGACGACGTCGCCTTCTTCCGCCGCCTGTTCAAGCGCGGTTCGGGCATGACCCCGACCGAGTACCGCGCCCACTTCGCGCCGATGGCGGTGCGGGGCTACTAGCGCTTGGAGGGGCTAAAACGCTTCGCTGACGATGGCGCCGTCGGGCAGCAGGGCGGCGCGCTTGAGGCCGCTGGAGGCGAACGGCATGGCGATGGTCCCGGAGGCGTCCACCGCGATCAGGCCGCCATGGCCGCCGAAGGCCGCGACCTCCTGGATGGCGGCCTGGGCGGCGGCCTCCAGCGTCTGGCCGCCAAAGCGGACGCGGTGGGCGATCTGGGCGGCGACGGCGGCGCGGATGAAGTACTCGCCCTGGCCGGTGCACGAGACGGCGGCATGGCCATCGGCATAGGTCCCCGCCCCGATCACCGGCGAGTCGCCGACCCGGCCGGGACGCTTGCCGAACACCCCCGCGGTCGAGGTGGCGGCGGCCAGGCGTCCCTCGGCGTCGCGGACCACGCAGCCGACCGTGCCGGTGGGCAAGGCTTCCGGCGGATGGTTGTCCTCGAACGCCCCGGCGCGGGTGAACCAGGCGTTCTGGTCCTGGACGGTTTCCAGGCCCTGCTCGGCGGCGAAGTCGATCGCGCCCTGGCCGGCCAGCATGACGTGGGGCGTCTTCTCCATCACCGCGCGGGCGGCCAGGATCGGGCTCTTGAAGCCCTGCAGGGCGGCGACCGAGCCGGCCAGGCGCGTCGCGCCGTCCATCAGGCTGGCGTCCAGCTCGTATTCGCCGTCGGCGTTGGGCGAGGCGCCTCTCCCCGCGATGTAGAGGCCGCTGGCCTCGAGGGCCGCGACGGTCTCGACGGCGACATCCAGGGCGCTGGCGCCGGCGGCCAGACGGTCGCGGGCGGCCTCGACCAGGCCGCGCATGTGGGCGATCTCGACGGCGTAGTCGTGACCCGGTTTCGCGCCGGCGCCGCCGTGCAGGGCGAGGCTAAAACACTTGTTTGACATTCTGCTTCCTTGGCGGCGCGTCCCGCGCTAGCGTCCGGCTTCTTAAAGACAATCGCAGGGAGAGGCGAGATGAAGGCGGTGCTCAGCAAGGCGGTCGGCGGACCCGAGACCCTGGTGCTGGAGGACCTGCCCGACCCCGTCGCCGGTCCCGGTCAGGTGCTGATCGACGTCAAGGCCTGCGGCGTCAACTACCCCGATGTGCTGATCATCGAGGACAAGTACCAGTTCAAGCCGCCGCGTCCCTTTTCGCCGGGCGGCGAGGTCTCGGGCGTGATCGCGGCCGTGGGCGAGGGCGTGACCCGCTTCAAGGTCGGCGACCGGGTGCTGGCCTCGACCGGCTGGGGCGGCTACGCCGAGAAACTGGCCCTGGAAGAGGCCCGCTGCACCCACATCCCCGACAACATGCCGTTCGACGAGGCCGCCGCCTTCGTCCTGACGTATGGCACCTCGTACTACGCGCTGAAGGATCGCGGCCACATCAAGCCCGGCGAGACCCTGCTGGTGCTGGGCGCGGCCGGGGGCGTGGGCCTGGCGGCCGTGGAGCTGGCCAAGGCCATGGGCGCCAAGGTCGTGGCGGCCGCCTCCAGCCAGGAGAAGGTCGACCTCGCCATCAAGCACGGGGCCGACAGCGGCGTCGTCTATCCAAAGGGGCCCTTCGACAAGGACGGCCAGAAGGCTCTGGCCGAGCTCTTCAAGGGCGCTTGCGGCTCGGCGGGCTGGGACGTGGCCTATGACGCGGTCGGCGGCGACTATTCCGAGGCCGCGATCCGGGCGTCGGGCTGGGAGGGCCGCTTCCTGGTGATCGGCTTCCCGTCGGGCATCCCCAAGGTGCCGCTGAACCTGACCCTGCTGAAGTCCTGCGACATCGTCGGAGTCTTCTGGGGCGCGGCCGTGGCCCGCGATCCCAAGGGTCACGCGGCGAACCTCAAGGACCTGATGGACCTCTACGCCGCCGGCAAGATCAAGCCCTACGTGTCCGAGCGTTTTCCCCTGGCGCGGGCCGGCGAGGCGATCGCGCACCTCTCCAGCCGCAAGGCGATGGGCAAGGTGGTGATAACGATCGATTAACCACGTTTCGTCGGGCTTGGTTAAGGTTCGCTAATCGTCCTTCTAAACGAAGCAGACAGGTTGCTCGGCGATTGTGCCCCCGGTTCGGTCGCCACCGCCAACGCTCATCCCACCGGGCGGACGCGGCGGATGGCCGGGCCACTCACACCTCGACGCGGGTTTTTCGTGTCGAGGCCGCCTCAGGGGGCGCAAGGTGACGCTAGGCAAGCGCGGCGACGGACAGGGGCCTTTTGGCGCCGGCGCCGCGCTTGCCGAGTTGCTGGCCGCGTCGCGGGGCCGTCGATCGCCTTTCGGGTATCGCGCTCTAGCCAAGACCGCCCGACTTCGCGAAGATGATCGCTGATCACCGATCCCCGAGAGGTCGGGTCGCGCGGAGGGGAAAAGCCATGGTCGGACGTCTGGACGGCAAGATCGCCGTCGTCACCGGAGGCTGCTCGGGCATCGGGCTCGGTACGGTCGAACTGTTCGCGGCGGAAGGGGCCCTGGTCGTCGCCGCCGACCTGCAGGACGAGAAGGGGGCGATGCTGGAAAAGCGCTTCCCCGATCGCGTCCGCTACGCTCGCTGCGACGTGACCTCGGAAGCCGACGTCGCCGCCGCCCTCGGGGTGGCCGAAAGCGCCTTCGGCGGACTGGACATCCTCTTCAACAACGCCGGCCACGGCGGCACCCCGGCGGGCGTCGAGGACATGACTGTCGAGGGCTGGGACAAGACCTTCGCCCTGCTGGTGAGGGGCCCCGCGATCGGCATGAAGCACGCCGTCCCGCTGATGGCCAAGCGCGGCGGCGGCTCGATCATCAACACCGCCTCGATCGCGGGACTGCAGGCGGGCTTTGGCCCCCTCGCCTATTCGACCGCCAAGGCGGCGGTGATCCACATGAGCCGCTGCGCGGCGGCCGAACTGTCGCCCCGGAAGATCCGGGTCAATGCGATTTGCCCGGGTCTGATCGCGACATCGATCTTCGGCGCCTCGATGGGCCTGCCGCGCGAGGTCGCCGACCAGATGGCCGCCCAGGTCGCTCAGATCGGCCCCAAGATCCAGCCGATCCCCAAGTCGGGCCTGCCGGAGGACATCGCCCGCGCCGCCCTCTACCTCGCCAGCGACGA
>CAKZJK010000590.1 GCA_936942565.1 uncultured Caulobacter sp.
GCGCGGTCTGGCGCATGTTGGCGGCGGCGGTGGCGGGCCTCGCGGTCGGAGCCGTGGCGGCCCCGTCGCTCGCGCGGCCGTCCGGCTCCGATGCCGCGTTCCAACGCCTGGACGTCAATCACGACGGCGTTCTGAGCCAGGACGAATTCAAGGCGCGTTGAAGCGGCTATCGGATCGACTGCACGAAGCGATCCCACTGTAGGTTCAGCCAGGTCCACGGCTTGTAGATCGTCGCGCCGGGCTTCCACGAGGCCAGCACCAGCTCGGCCTTGCCCACGATATTGTCGGCCGGCAGCAGGCCGACGCCCAGTTCGCGGGGCCAGCGGCTGTCGAGCGAGTTGTCGCGATTGTCGCCCATCATGAAATACCGGCCTTCGGGCACGACATAGACATCGGTGTCGTCGCCCGGCTGCCCGGTCCCACCGTCATAGGTGACATAGGCGCGGCCGTCCGGCTGGCGCTCGCGCACCTCCAGCACCGGGCGATACGGATCGTCATGGTCGTGGACCACCGTCATCGGCGTCTGGGGCAGAGGCGCGTCGTTGACGAAAACCTGGCCGCCTCGGACCTGGATGCGATCGCCGGGCAGGCCGATCACGCGCTTGATCCACGTCTGGCTGGGATCGCGCGGCAGGCGGAAGACCACGACGTCGCCGCGCTTCGGTTGTCCGCCAAGAAGGCGGCCGGCCGGCAATGGCGGATTGAACGGCAGGGACGCCCGGCTCCAGCCGTAGGCGAACTTCGAGACGATGATGTAGTCGCCGACGACCAGCCCCGGCTTCATCGAGGAGGAAGGGATCGTGAAGGGCTGGAACAGCGCGATGCGCAGAACAAGGGCGACCGCGAGCCCGAACAGGGTGGTGCGGACGATCTCGAGGATCTCGGACTTGGCGTGGGGCGTGGCCGCGGCGACGGGGGGCGTGAGGGTGTCGGTCATGCGTCGAATAGGGCCGCGCGACCTTCTCCCGGCCAGCGCCATCGTGTCGGGACGCGGCTCAAATCGTGTCCGGACAAAGAAAGGGCCGGGCGACGCGCGCCCGGCCCAAGGGATAGAGGGGAGGAAGATCGGGGGCTTGGCGGCCCCCAAGGATCAGAAGCGCTTCTTGACCGACAGGTAGACCTGGCGCGGCGGAGCCGGCAGGACGGTCATGGCCTCGCCGTTCGGATCGCTGTTGACGAAGCCGCCCGAGCCGATGGTCGAGATGTAGTCCTTGTCGGTCAGGTTGGTGACGTTGACCTGGACCTCGAGGCCCTTGCCCCAGCCCTCTTCGGTGAAGCGATAGCCCAGGGTCAGGTCGGCCACCGTCGTCGACGGCGCCTGGCCGCCGATGTTCTCGTAGGTGTAGTAGCGCTTGTCGGTGTAGGCGACGCCCAGCTTGCCGAAGAAGCCGGCCTGATCGAACGCGATCTCGCCCTTGAAGATGTTCTTGGGCGTGTTGACGACGGTCTTGCCCTTGGTGCGGACCGTGACTTTGCCCGTCCCGTCGACGACGTCGTCCTCGTACTTGGAGTCGTTGTAGGTATAGGCGCCGTAGAGGCTCCAGGCGTCGGTCAGGCGGTACGTGCCGGCCAGTTCGACGCCCTTGGTCTCGACCGAGCCGACGTTCGACAGCAGCGCCGGCAGGCCCAGGATCGGCGAGGCGGTGTTGGCGGCCAGCAGGCGGTTGTCGAAGGCCACGTGATAGACCGCCGCCACGCCCTGGAAGCGCTCGGTGCGGTAGCGGCCGCCCAGTTCGAATGTCTTCGAGCTCTCCGGCTTCAAGGTCTTGGCGACATAGTCGACCACGGCCTGGCTCTGCGAGCCGAACGGCCCCGCCGTGGCCGCGGAAACGAACGCGCCCATGTTCTCGGTGTAGCCGCCGAACATCTCGAAATCGGACGAGGCTTTGTAGACGAAGCCGACCTGCGGTAGGAAGTTGTCCTTGCTCTCGATCTGGCCGGCCAGCGGGTTGCCCACCACGGTCTTGACGTTGTTGGTGACCTTGATCGCCTTGAAGCCGAAATTGACCTTCAGCGCGTCGGTCAACGTCCACTCGTCCTCGATGTGGCCGGTCGTCGTCTTGGTCTCGAAGCTATACTGCCACTGGGTGAAGAACGGGTTCGACTGGAAGTCCAGCGGATCGCGCGACGGCGCGGCGGCCGTCTCGGCGTAGAAGCGGCGGGCCTGGTTGAAGTTGTTGACCTCATGCCAGAAGCCGCCGCTGACGCGATGGGCGCCGAGGTCGACGGTCAGGCCGGCGGTCAGGCCGCCCCGGTCGATATCGTACTCGGTGGTGCGGATCGACAGCGGCGCGGCGGTCGAGCCGGCGGTTCCGAAGCCCGGGCTGGCCAGGTACGGCGTGTACCACAGGCCCTGGCCCTTGTTCTTGTGCTGGTAGGCGGTGGCGTCCAGCTTCACGCGGTCGGTGATGTCGAGGTTCAGCGACGCGCCGTAGAGATCGTCATCGCGCACGCCAGCGCCCGCGTAGTAGGCGTCGTCCACGGTCGCGAACGGCGCGGGCAGGGCGGTCCCGGTCTGGTAGGCGCGCGCGGCGGCGACGGCCAGACCCCAGTTCGGCTGGGTGTTGTCCCAGTCGCGGCCCAGGCGCTTGATCATCGCGAAGGACATGTCCTGGTAGTCCTGCTCGCGGCGTTCCGAGCGGTGGTAGAAGCCGGTCAGGTCGCCGCGTTCGCCCAGCGGCATCACGAGCTTGGCGTCGTACTGGCGCTGCTTCTGCTCGCCGCCGCCCTTCCACTTGTCGGCCTTCTGGTCGGCGACCGAGACGTAGCCGCGCAGGCCGCCCAGCTGCTGGATGGCCCCGGTTTCGAAACGGCCGAACACGCGGTGCATGTTGTCCGAGCCGCCGGTCAGGTCGAGCTCGCCGCCCATCGCTTCCGACGGGTCGCGCGAGAAGAACTGCAGCGTGCCGCCCAGATTGGAGGTCGAGGCCGTGCCGAGCGCGCCCGCGCCCTGGGCCAGCTCGACGCGACCGATGTTCTCGCTGGCGATCGCGCGGCTGATGTGCAGGCCGTTGTGATTGCCGTAGCTCATGTCGCCCAGCGGAACGCCGTCCAGGGTGAAGCCCAGCTGGTTCTGGTTGAAGCCGCGGATCGAGATGCGGGCCGACCACTCGTAGGCGCCGAAGGCGTCGGCCGACTGGAAGGTGACGCCCGGCAGCTTGTCGATCGCCTTCAGGGCGCTGGTGCCGGCCGCCTGCAGGCCGATCGCCTCGCTGTTCAGCGTCTGGATCTGTCGGCTCTGGCCCTGGCCGATGATGATCAGCGCGTCGACCTCGGAATTGTCGGCGGGCGCGGCGGCGGCGGGCGCGGCGGCCTCGACCTTGTCGTCGGCGAACGCGGGCGCGGCGGCCATGACGAGCGCCAGCGCGGCGGCGCCCAGAAGCATCTGGTTCTTCTTCATTGTCACTATCCCCTTGTCCGATGCGGATAAGCCTCGGCTGGGGGGATCGGCTAACAGTGGTCGGCGACGGGCGAACGACGGTTCGGTGTCGGATCCTCGACAGCCGTGCGACGAAACGGTGAAGCTTGGGGGAGGCGAATTTCCCCTCGCGATTGCGCGAAGCGGCCCGGACCGCTATTTCAGCGGCCAATTCCCGAAACCCCGTCCAGCGAGAACGCGAGCCTCATGGCGCAGCAATATATTTTCCAGATGCAGGGCCTGACCAAGGCCTATCCCGGCGGCAAGAAGGTCTTCGAGAACATCTGGCTGTCGTTCTATTCCGACGCCAAGATCGGCGTCGTGGGCGTCAACGGTTCGGGTAAGTCCACCCTGCTGAAGGTGATGGCCGGCCTCGACAAGGAATTCTCGGGCGAGGCCAAGGCCGCCGACGGCATCAAGCGCGGCTACCTCCCGCAGGAGCCGGTCCTGGACCCGACGCTCGACGTCTGGGGCAACGTCATCGCCGACTGCGAAGACAAGAAGATCTTTGACAAGTACAACGCCCTGGCGGCTCAGCTCGGCGAGGAATATTCCGACGAGCTGATGGAGGAGATGACCAAGCTGCAGGAGGTCATCGACGCCCGCGACCTGTGGGACATCGACTCCAAGGTCGAGATGGCCATCGACGCTCTGCGCTGCCCGCCCAACGACGCCAACATCGAAAGCCTGTCGGGCGGTGAGAAGCGCCGCATCGCGCTGGCGCGCCTGCTGCTCAGCAAGCCCGACATGCTGCTGCTCGACGAACCCACCAACCACCTGGACGCCGAGTCGGTGGCCTGGCTGCAGCACCACCTGGAAGAGTTCCCGGGCTGCGTCATCCTGGTGACCCACGACCGCTACTTCCTGGATCAGGTCACCAAGTGGACCCTGGAACTCGATCGCGGCAAGGGCGTGCCCTACGAAGGAAACTACTCGGGCTGGCTGGAGCAGAAGCAAAAGCGGGTCGTCCAGGAGCAGTCGGAATCGGAAGCTCGCCAGCGCGCGCTCACCCGCGAACTGGAATGGGTGCGCAGCTCGCCCAAGGCCCGTCAGTCCAAGTCGAAGGCCCGCCTGGCCTCGTACGAGGAAATGGTCGCCGCGCAGGAGAACGCCCGCGCCGCCCAGACCCAGGCCCACATCCAGATCCCGCCCGGCCCGCGCCTGGGCAACCTGGTGCTCGAGGTCAACGGCCTGGAGAAGGAGTACGGCGACAAGGTGCTGTTCAAGGACCTGTCGTTCCGTCTGCCGCCGAACGGCATCGTTGGCGTCATCGGCCCGAACGGCGCTGGTAAGTCGACCCTGTTCAAGCTGATCACCGGCCGCGAGCAGCCCGACGCCGGCACGGTCAAGGTCGGCGAGACGGTCAAGCTTTCGTACGTCGACCAGTCGCGTGACGCGCTCGACCCGAACAAGACCATCTGGGAAGAGATCAGCGGCGGCACCGACGTGATGATCGTCGGCAAGCGCGAGATCAACAGCCGCGCCTATGTTGGCTCGTTCAACTTCAAGGGCGGCGACCAGCAGAAGAAGGTCGGCCTGCTGTCGGGCGGTGAGCGCAACCGCGTCCACTTGGCCAAGACGCTGGCCACCGGCGGCAATCTGCTGCTGCTCGACGAACCGACCAACGACCTGGACATCGAGACCCTGCAGGCCCTCGAAGAGGCGCTCGAGGAGTTCGCCGGCTGCGCCGTGGTCATCAGCCACGATCGCTGGTTCCTGGACCGCCTGGCGACCCACATCCTGGCCTTCGAGGGCGATAGCCACGTCGAATGGTTCGAGGGCAACTTCGAGATGTACGAAGAGGACAAGAAGCGCCGCCTGGGCGCCGACAGCCTCATTCCCAAGCGCATCAAGTTCCAGAAGTTCGCGCGCTAGAAATGAAACGTCCTGGAATGGCGGGAGCTGTTCCAGGACGCCCTTCCGCGTCAGCGACTTTAACCGCGACGCAACGTTAAATTGTTTTCCTGGTTAAGCTTTTCTCAAAGTTGCTCTTTTGCTTGGCTAATGTTAGCGCTGCGGACTGCGGCTGACCGCTCGTCAGCTTGGTTCCGAGGCGCGCGAAGACCGCGCGTCTAGCGCGAGTGGCCGATCATGCCGATTTTCAATGGATCGCCCGATAATGACGTTTTCGTCGGTGGCGACGACGGCGATACGATTTTCGGCAATGGCGGCGATGACAATCTCAATGGCGCCGGAGGCGCTGACAGCCTCGTGGGCGGGGATGGCGCCGACACGCTGATTGGGGCCTTCGGGGACGACACGCTCGATGGGGGCGCTGGCCAGGATCTGTTGTACTCTGGCCCCGGCGACGACCTAGTCCTTGGCGGCGACGGCGACGACCGTATCGGAGCCGACGGCGGACGAGATACGATCGATGGCGGCGCGGGTCTCGATATCGCGGACTACGAATTCTACGCGCCCGTGACGCTGAATCTCGCCACCGGCGAGGGTGACGATAAACTCTTGAATATCGAGATCGTGGTCGGCTCCGCGTTTGGGGATGCGATCACTGGCGGGCCCGCGGACGAACAGTTCATAGGCGGCGAGGGCGCCGACAGCCTTGCCGGCGGCGACGGCGCCGACAAGCTGTGGGGCGAGAACGGCGCCGATATGCTGGTGGGAGGCGCGGGCGGAGATCAGATCGCGGGTGGGGCCGGAAATGACGTCATCGCCGGCGATGATGGCGACGATGGCGAGGATGATGGCCCATTTGAGCATGATGGTTTCCCTCCGTGGGCGCCCAAACGGCGCTGTCGCGAAATCAACGCCCCTTCACCGCGCGGCGTTCCTTGTCTTCGCGGCCCGAGGCCGGTAACCCAGTCGCCATGGCCTCCAAGCCCGAAAGCCCGACCGAACCCTTCAAGCGCGCGCTGGCCCACGCGGCCCGTTCGCTCGCCGAAACGCCTGATCTGGAGGTCGTGTTCTCGGGCGATGGTCCGCAGCTGCTGGGCAACCGCGCCGTGCTGCCGCATCCGCCGCGCGATCTCTCCGGCAAGGAGGCCGCGCGCATCCGGGGCCTGGCCGACCAGATGGCCCTGCGCCTGGCCCACCACGATCCGGTCGCCCACGCCCGCGCTCGCCCCGCCTCGCCCGACGGCCAGGCCGCCTTCGAGTCCATCGAGCAGGCGCGGCTGGAAGCCATCGGCGCCAACGCCCTGGGTGGCGTCCGCGCCAACCTGACCGCCGCCCTCGAGACCCGCCTCGAGAAGCAGGGCCTGACCCGCGCGGTCGCCACCGACACCCAGTCCGCCCCGATGGCCGAGATCCTGGGCCTGCTGGTCCGCGAGCGCCTGACTGGCGACGCCCCGCCCGACGGCGCCAAGGCGCTGGTCGACATCCTGCGCGCCGACATCGAGGCGCGGGCCGGCAAGGACCTCGACCGTCTGGCCGCCGCCATCGACGACCAGGCCGCCTTCGCCCGCGTCAGCCGCGACATCCTGCGCGACCTCGACCTGGGCGAGGAGATGGCCGACGCCACCGAGAGCGCCGACGAGGACGACGGCGAGGAGGACGACTCCCCGACCGAAGGCTCCGACGACGAACAGGGCGAGGGCGAAGGCGAACAGCCCGAGGGCTCCTCGCCGCAGGAGAGCGAAGCCTCCGACCGCGAGTCCGAGGCCGGCGATGAGGAGATGGTCCAGTCCGACCAGGACGGCGAGGTCGAGGAGACCGACGAGGCGCCCGACATGGGCGACGGCGCAAAGCCCGCCCGTCCCGACCCCGGCCAGGCCCAGGGCGGCGAGCCGCTCTACAAGATCTTCACGACCGAGTTCGACGAGATCGTCCAGGCCGAGGACCTGTGCGACGCCGAGGAACTGACGCGGCTGCGGGCCTATCTGGACCAACAGCTGTCGGCCCTCTCCAGCGTCGTCTCGCGCCTGGCCAACAAGCTGCAGCGGCGCCTCTTGGCCCAGCAGAACCGCGCCTGGACCTTCGATCTCGAGGAAGGGATGCTGGATGTCGCCCGCCTGACGCGGGTGATCATCGACCCCACCGCGCCGCTGTCCTTCAAGCAGGAAGAGGACCAGGAGTTCCGCGACACGGTCGTGACCTTGCTGATCGACAATTCCGGCTCGATGCGCGGGCGTCCGATCATGGTGGCGGCGATCTGCGCCGACATTCTCGCGCGCACGCTGGAGCGCTGCGGGGTCAAGACCGAGGTGCTGGGCTTCACGACCCGCGCCTGGAAGGGCGGGTCCAGTCGCGACGCCTGGATCAAGGCCGGCAAGCCGGCCGCGCCGGGCCG
>CAKZJK010000591.1 GCA_936942565.1 uncultured Caulobacter sp.
CTTCATGATCATGGGCGAGATCTGCACCCGCGCCTGCGCCTTCTGCAACGTCACCACCGGTCTGCCCACCCAACTGGACCCCGACGAGCCGCGCCGCGTGGCCGAGGCCGTCGCCAAGATGGGCCTCAAGCACGTGGTCATCACCTCGGTGGACCGTGACGATCTGCTGGATGGCGGCGCTCGCCACTTCGCCGAAGTGGTCACCGCGATCCGCGCGGCCGCGCCGGGTACGACCATCGAGATCCTCACCCCCGACTTCCTGCGCAAGGAAGGGGCCGAGACCGTGGTGATCGACTCCAAGCCGGACGTCTTCAACCACAACCTCGAAACCGTGCCGCGGCTATATCTCAAGATCCGTCCGGGCGCGCGCTACTACAATTCCCTGCGCCTGCTGGACCGCGTGAAGCAGCGCGATCCCTCCCAGTTCACCAAGTCCGGCCTGATGGTTGGCCTCGGTGAGACCAAGGAGGAGGTCATGCAGGTGATGGACGACATGCGTTCGGCTGGCGTCGACTTCATCACCATCGGCCAGTACCTCCAGCCGACCCGCAAGCATGCAGCGGTCGAGCGGTTTGTCACGCCGGAAGAGTTCAAGGCCTATGAGGCGATCGCCCGGGCCAAGGGCTTCCTGATGGTGTCGTCCAGCCCGCTGACGCGCTCGTCGCACCACGCCGGCGACGACTTCGCCAAGCTGCAGGCCGCGCGCCGCGCGCTCGACGCCCGCAAGGCCTGACGCCTTGCATCGTCACGTGGTGACGCGCGTGCTGCCGTACGCGCCGGAGCAACTGTTCCAACTCGTCGGCGACGTCGAGGCCTATCCAAGCTTCGTGCCCTGGATCACCGGCATGCGAACCTGGAACGGGCGTGAGGACGGGGCGATCAGCTCCGTGGACGCCGAGGCCCAGGTCGGATTCTCGTTCCTGCGCGAGAAGTTCGCGACGCGAGTTCGTCGCGATAGCGACGCGCTCAGCATCGACGTCAATCTGTTGTACGGCCCATTCAAGCGCCTGGTGAACGCCTGGCGCTTCATTCCGGAAGACGGGGCGACGCGGATCGAGTTCACCATCGAGTTCGCCTTCAAGTCGCTGATGCTCGACGCGCTGCTGGCGTCCAATGTCGACAAGGCCGCCGGCAAGCTGATCGCCTGCTTCGAGGATCGCGCTCGGCAGATCTACGGATCGCAGGCCTAGTCTTTCGGCCCAACGGCCTCCTCGATGCGTTCCTCGAAGTCGCCGAGGTTGGCGAACAGGTTCTCGATCGCGAACACCAGGCCAAACACCCGCGCGGCGCCGTCGAACTCGAGATCGCGGGTGATCCCCTTTTCGCGCAGGCCTTCGAAACAGGTCTGGAAGGTCTGGTGGGCCGTCGCGAAGGCGATGCGGTCGGGCTTGGGGCCGCCCGCGAGCAGGTCGGCCGACGCCCGCAGGAAACGGCTGCTCGCTTCCAACATGTCGGCGGCGCCGGAAGCGATAGCTTCGGGGGGCGGCTCCCGAAGCGCGCGACTGACCATGACCGTATCATTGCGAAGTCGCCACAGCGTTCGCGGCAGCGCCTCGGACACCGAGCGGTCGCTAAGCCGCGTCGCGCTTTCCCGACCCGCCTCGGTCATCGCCGTCTGGAGTTTGGCGAGCGCCGCGCGCAGATCATCCTGGGCCTTCAGGTAGTCGGTGGGACCAGGTGTTCCCCGCAGCGCCATGACGTGGCTTTCCAGGATGTGCGCCTGTAGGCCAGCGATGTTCTGGATGCTGGCCACGACGGACGCATGGGCTCGCGCGGGGAAGATCAACAAGGTCGCCACGACCCCGACGAGGCTGCCGACCGTGATCTCGGCGACCCTCAGGCCGGCGGCGATCAGCGGATCCATGTGCGTCGTCGCGCCGATCAGCATGATCACGGCCGTAACCGGCGCCGCCTTCAGCGAGGGCCTCATCGAGACCAGGAACGCCAGCAGCGCCACCGTCACGCACAGGATCACGCCGCCCAATTCAGGCCAGCGCGTATGCAGATAAGCCGCCACGGCGCCCGCCAGCGCGCCGACCACTGTACCCAGGAACCGTTCGATCGACGCGGTGATCGTCGCGCCCAGGCTCGCCTGGACCACGATGACGGCGGTGAACACCGCCCAAAAGCCTTGCGGCAGGCGCAGCAGGGTCGCCAGGGCATAGGCCGCGCCCGCGGCCGCCGAGACACGAATGGCGTGGCGGATTTCTGTCTTGCGGGCGGCGGCGGCCTTCAGCGCCCGCTGCGAGAGGTTGGCGCTGGTGAAGCGCCGCCAGTCGCTAGGCGCGGTCTCAGGCACTAGGACACCGCCTCGCGAAGCATTTCCAGCGCCGTGACGATCGCCGCGAGTTGGACCGCCTCGCGCGTGTCGCCGAGGAAGCGCTCGTGGCGATGGACGACTGATCGGTTAGCCCGGGCCACGGCGAAATGGACCATACCGACGGGTTTCAACGGCGTGCCCCCGCCGGGGCCGGCGACGCCGGTGATCGCCACCGCCACGTGGCCATTGCTCTCGCGCAGCGCGCCTTCGGCCATCATCCGCGCCACGGGTTCCGACACCGCGCCGTGGTCGGCGATCAGGTCGCCGGGGACACCCAGCATCTCGGACTTGGCTCGGTTGGTGTAGGTGACAAACCCGCGCTCGAAGACGTCCGAGGCGCCGGGGATCGCGCAGATCGCGCCCGCCACGAGGCCGCCGGTGCAGCTTTCCGCCGTCACGAGACGCAAGGACCGACCGCGCGCCTCGTCGATCAACAGGCGGGCCAGGGTCTCAATTTCCAGCGGGAACATGCGAGTCTCCGTCTTCGCGCTCTCAGCCTAAACTGTTCAGGCCGGAGTCTCGACCGATACGACAGCGGAGGCGGCGAGGCCTTCGCCGCGCCCCGTGAAGCCCATCTTCTCGGTGGTGGTCGCCTTGACGCTGACCCGGTCGACCGGGAGGCCCAGGATTTCCGCTAGCCGCTCGCGCATGGCCTGCCGATGCGGCTTGATCTTGGGGCGCTCGCAGATCAGCGTGACATCGACATTGATGATCGCGCCCCCCTTGGCGGTCACGAGGTCGGCGGCGTGCTTCAGGAACTGGTCCGACGCCGCGCCTTTCCATTTCGGATCGGTCGGCGGGAAGTGATCGCCAATATCGCCTTCGCCGATCGCGCCGAGGATGGCGTCCGTAAGGGCGTGCAGGCCCGCGTCGGCGTCGGAATGGCCGATCAGGGTCTCGTCGTGCTTGATCGCGACTCCGCACAGCCAGACTTCCTCGCCCGGCCCCCAGCGGTGGGCGTCGAAGCCCTGTCCGACACGGGTGACGCGCGCGGCGCCGGCTAGGCGTTCGGCCATGGCGAAGTCCTCTGGATAGGTGAGTTTCATCAGCAGCGGATCACCAGGCGCGATCACCACGCGTCCGCCGGCCGATTCCACCACCTGCACGTCGTCGGTCGGTTCTCCGCCCGACCAGGCCGCATAGGCGTCTAGCAGGGTTCGGCGGCGAGCGGCCTGGGGCGTCTGGGCGCGCCACAGATGCTCGCGAGAGGTGGTGACGGGATTCTGGTCTGGCTCGGCGCGCTTCAAGGTGTCGGCGACGGGCAGGGCGGGCAGGGCGGCGTCGGCGTCCTCGAGCGCCAGGAGTACGTCGTGGATCGTCTTCTGGCTCAGCAGGGGGCGCGCCGCGTCGTGGATCAGGACGGGCTCGTCGTGAGGTCGGTCGGCGAGGGCGGCCAGGCCGGCCTGAACCGAAAGCGCTCGGGTCGCGCCGCCGCGCGCCGATCGCCATCTCGCCAGCCCAGGGAGGACGTCCGGCAGCGCGGCTTCGCCATCTTCGGTCGTCACGATCACGAGTTCGGACGCCCCGGCCGCGAGGAAGGCCTCGACCGACCACCTCAGGACGGGTTTGCCGGCCAGCACTCGCCATTGCTTTGCCTGGCCTGGGCCCGCCCGGGTTCCCGAGCCAGCGGCGACGATCACGGCGGAAAAGCTCATAGGGGCTGTTTAGTCGGAAGGCGGCTCATGTCCAGTCGATCCGGGCTTTACTGCGCCGCACAATGTGCCTAAAAAGAATGCTACGGGGATGATCAGAAAATGAGCAACAAGCTCGAGGTCGGCGGGGTTTGCGTCCCCGGTCGGGTGTGGATCGCGCCTATGACCGGGGTCTCGGACCTGCCCTTCAGAGAAACGGCCACGGCGCTCGGCGCGCCATATGTGGCGACGGAGATGGTGGCCAGCGCGGAGTTCGCGAGGGGGCGCCCCGACGTCGTCCGTCGCGCGGCGGTCGGCGAGGGCTTGCCGCTGACGGTGATCCAGCTGGTCGGTCGCGACATCGCGTTCATGGCCCAAGGCGCGCGAATGGCCGCCGAGGCCGGCGCGGAGATCATAGACCTGAACTTCGGTTGCCCCGCCAAGGAAGTCGCCGCCGGCGCGGCTTGTGGCTCCGCCCTGATGCGCGAGCCCGATCTGGCCGAGGCCCTCGTGGCCGCTGCGGTCGAGGCGGTTGACGTGCCCGTGACGGTCAAGATGAGGCTCGGTTGGGACGACGCCAGCCGCAACGCCCCCGAGATCGCGGCGCGCGCCGAGGCGGTCGGCGCCAAGGCCATCACCGTTCATGGCCGCACCCGCAACCAGTTTTACAAGGGCGTCGCCGACTGGTCCGCCGTCTCGGCGGTCAAGCGGGCCGTATCGGTGCCGGTTCTGGTCAACGGCGACATCGTCGACGGCGACAGCGCCCGGACCGCCCTTGAGCAGTCCGGAGCCGACGGCGTGATGATCGGGCGCGGGGTCTATGGCCGTCCCTGGATCGCCGGCGCTATCGAAGCCGCGCTGGAAGGCCGAGGCTTCGTCGAACCCGACGCCGAGGAGCGCCTGGCGATCGCGCTCACCCATTTCCGCCGCAGCCTTTCGTTCTATGGCGAGCGGCTGGGCCTGAAGATGTTCCGCAAGCATCTGGCTTCATACATCGAGGCAGCGCCCTGGCCGGAAACGGTCGAGGCGCGCCGCGCCGCGCGCGCCACCCTGTGTCGCTTAGAGGATCCCGCCGCCGTGGAGGCCGCCTTGCGCGACCTGTGGCTGGCGGGCGGGAGATTAGCCGCATGACCGACAGAGCCCGCGTATTGGGCGGTGTCGCCACCGACGCCTTAAAGTCGGCGGCCTTCGACCTGAGCCCCGAGCCGGCGCTCGTGGTGGATCGCGATGGCGGCCTCGTCGCCGTCAACGAGGCCGCCGAGGCGTTGTTCGGCCACGGCCTTTCGCTCCTGGCGAGAGGGCGTTTCAGGGCGGCTCTGCCGCCCGGCTCGGTTCTGGTCTCTCTGCTCGACCGGGCGATCTCGGAAGGCGCTCTGGTCCGTGAGCATGGGGTCGAGGTCAACCTGTTCGGTCAGCCTCCGTTCGAAGCGGACGGCGCCGCGGCTCCCCTCGGCGACGGCTCGGTTCTGCTGACCCTGCACGTCAAAGGCGTTCTGGGCGTGGATCGCGGCGCGGACGCCGCCGGGCTGCGCTCGGTTGTCGGCCTTGGCAAGATGCTCGCCCACGAGATCAAGAATCCATTAGCCGGTATCCGAGGCGCCGCTCAGCTGCTCAAGACCGGGGCTAGCGCCGTGGATCAGCCGCTTGCCCAGCTGATCGTCGACGAGACCGACCGCATCCGCCGGCTCGTGGATCGAATGGAGGCGTTCTCCGACGACGCGCCGACGCCGCGCGAGCCCGTCAATATCCACCAGGTCCTGGACCGTGTCCGGGCTCTTGTCGCCAATGGCGTGGCCGACGGCCTGCAGCTGAAGGAAAGCTACGATCCTTCGCTGCCGCCGGTCTGGGGGGATGAGGATCATCTGATCCAGATCTTCCTGAATCTGACCAAGAACGCCGCCGAGGCGGCGCATATGCGCGGCGACGGACGCGGCGCGATCTCGATCCATACCGCCTGGCGTCCCGGCGTGCGCGTTCGCGGGGCGGACGGCAAGACCGCCAGCGGAGCGCCGATCGAGGTGCGCGTGGTGGACAACGGGCCCGGCGTCCCGACCACTCTCCGGGACCATCTGTTTCAGCCTTTCGTCACGACCAAGGCCAACGGCACCGGTCTTGGTCTCGCGCTCGTGACAAAGCTGGTCACCGCCCATGGCGGGCTGATCGACTTCGAATCCGAGCCTGGCCGCACGGTGTTTCGCGTGCTGCTGCCCATCGCGCCTCAAAATGGCGCTCCCGACACTGTTTCCGGAGACGCGTGAGTATGAACGCCGCGAGCAAGAAAATCCTGATCGCCGATGACGACAGCTCGGTCCGGCTGGTGCTCAGCCAAGCCTTCACGCGCTTGGGCTATCAGGTCCGCGCCACCGGCAACGCCACCACGCTGTTGAAGTGGGTCACCGACGGGGAAGGGGATCTGGTCGTCACCGACGTGATGATGCCGGACGAGAACGTTTTCGACGTGCTGCCGCGCATTCGCAAGGAACGACCCAAGCTTCCGATCATCGTGATGAGCGCGCAGAACACGCTGCTGACCGCGGTCAACGCGGCCGACGCTGGCGCCTTTGAATACGTCTCCAAGCCCTTTGACCTCGACGATGTGACGGCCGCTGCCCGTCGGGCGCTGTCCCGCCCGGCCGACACCGAGGCGTCGAAGGCCCAGGCTCGCGCCATGCGAGATGAGCGTCTGCCCCTGATCGGCCGATCGGCGCCGATGCAGGAGGTCTATCGCACGATCGCGCGCCTCGTCGGCGCCGACCTGACGGTCCTGATCCTCGGCGAGAGCGGCACCGGCAAGGAGCTGGTCGCTCGCGCGCTGCACGAGCTGGGTCGCCGGCGGGACGGCAAGTTCGTGGTCCTGAATCTGGCGGCCGTGCCGCGCGAGCGGGTCGAGGTCGAGCTTTTCGGGCGTGGCGAGGGCGACAATGGCCGCTTGGTCGAGGCCGACGGCGGCACGCTGTTCCTCGACGAGATCGGCGACATGCCGCTCGACGCCCAGACCCGCCTTCTGCGCGTGATCGACGGCACCGAGCCGGTGATCAATCCCAAGACCGGACGCCGGCCCAACGTGCGGATCATCGCGGCGACCAACCGCGATCTGCGGGGCCTGATCCAGCAGGGCCTGTTCCGCGAGGACCTTTTCTTCCGCCTCAACGTCGCGCCGGTGCGCCTGCCGCCGCTGCGTGATCGCGCCGAGGATATCCCGGATCTCGCGCGCACCTTCCTGTTGCGCGCCGCTCGCGAAGGGCTGCCCGCCAAGACGATCGATCAAAGCGCGCTGGATCGACTGAAGAGTTATCCGTGGCCCGGCAACGTGCGCGAGCTTTCCAACCTGATCGAGCGCCTGTCGGTGCTGTTCCCGGAGGCGCAGGTGCGCGCCGCCGACCTGCCGCCGCGCTACCGCGGCCGCATCGTGCTGACCCGCGACCCGGACGGCGAGGAGCGCTGCGTCGCCTGCAACCTCTGCATCGATGTTTGCCCGGTCGAAAACTGCATCACCATGGTGCCGCTCGCCCCCGGTCAGGTCGACCGGCGCACCGGCAAGGTGGTCAGCGATCAATACGCCAACTGGACCACGCATCCCAACAATCCGATGGCCAAGCAGGCTGCGGAATAATCCGGGGCCAACGCGCAACTGGCGAATGTCAAATCAGCCGGTTGCGCGTCCCATGACCTGTAAATCTGCGCGAAACAGCTGTTCCGACCGATTTTCCGGCATTCAGGCCGGCCAAAAAACGGAAATCTTGACAGAAG